>JBMOMS010000114.1:0-14688 GCA_049324895.1 Chloroflexota bacterium | reverse complement strand
GCGTGATCTCCAGACGCTCGGCCAGTTCGCGCTGGGTCAGGCCGTCCTGCTCCAGCAAAATGAACAGCACGGGCGGCTGTCCGCGATACAGGCCAACTTCATCCAATAACGTGTGCGCGCGATGATGATGCAGGCGCGAAACCTGGGCCAGCAGGGCATCCAGGGTTTTGGGTTCAGGGGGTCGGTGCATGGTGACCTCAAATTTCCTTAGGTGACTAATATTTAGCCGGCTAATGTTTAGCTGACTAAATATTACTAAAGAAGCCTGCTTTTTGCAAGGGTGTCGAACTCACGAAAATTCTCACCCCCTGAGAAAGGAGGGGGCGAGCTGTTGGGAAAGTGGACACCTCCCACATCACTTCATCATTCCGCCACACTTCGGGTATAGTTAACGCATGTCCCTGCGCACGCGACTGATCATCTTTGTCCTGCTGTTTGGCTCCACCGTTTTGGTCAACGTTTCGGCGGTGATCTACCTGGCGCGTTCCATTTCGCAATCGCTGGACGCCATCGAGTTGATTCGCCAGCGACAGTTGGTAACGGTACAGATGAACGCCCACCTGCGCGACGCCGAGGCAGCCTTGTATCGTTACCAGATCAACGGGGAATCGGGGTTCAAGCTCCAATTCCACGAACACTTGGAGCAATTCTCCAGCGAGATCGCACAATATCGGTTGCTCGCCGTCCAGCCCGGCGAACAACAGTGGGCCTCCGAACTGGAGCGCGCCCATCAGCAGGCTCTGACCACAGGCAACGACCTGATCGAACTGCACGATCAACAAGCCGCCCAGATGGACGGTTTCCTCGCAACGCAATCCCAGCTTTCGACGCTCCTGTCCACCGAGGCATTGTCCAGCCGTCCCGACGATCCCGCCTACCAGGCCATCCTGGCGGAAATGCACGAAGCCTCGCGCTTCATGCTGACGGCGGTGACGGGCTACCTGGCCTCGCCCGACGAGAACAAGCGTGGGCAGTTCACCGACGCAGTGGTGGCCTTCCAGCAGGGCATGAACGATTTTTCGAGCATTGCCCAATCGAACGAGGAAAAAAACTGGGCGGCGGACATTCTTTTGCAGTTTAATCAATTGAAGTCGCTCGGAACCAGTCTCATCGGCGGGCGCGACCTGCAACAATCGCTCTACGCCAATTTCATCTCCATCGTGTTCAACGCGGGGCAACAGACCATCGTAGGGGAGATCCAGCCATACGAAACGGGCCGGTTCGCGCAGGAACGGCGGGCTTTGTCGAACGCGGTCGGCGCGGCAAGCCTGGCGAGCATCCTGGCAACGGTCGTCATTTCAGGATTTGCCATTTTGTTCATGTTCCAACTTTCGCGGCAGGTCAACACACGCGTTACATCCCTGCTGGATGGCGCGGCGCGTGTCACCGCAGGGAATTTGGAAGACCCCGTCAGCATCATGGGCGCGGACGAGTTTGGTCGTCTGGCCCAATCTTTCAATGAGATGATGGTCGGGCTGGCCAGCCGCGAGGAACGCCTGCGCGCCTTGATCGGCAGGCTGGCCCACATCCAGGATGAGGAACGCCGCCTGATCGGTCTCGACCTGCACGACGGACTGACCCAACTCGTCATCTCTGCCAACATGCACTTGAACGCGTTGAACTCGCAGATCGGATCGAAACTGAACGCGCAGGCGCTTCAATCCCTGGACGTGAGCCGGGCTCTGGTCAAACAGGCCATCGATGAAGCCCGACGCGTCATCTCCGAACTGCGCCCGACGATGGTGGATGACCTTGGACTCGAACAGGGACTGCGTCAATACGTGAATGAAATCTGCGAGGAGCAGCACTGGAAGGCGGAGATCGTCACCGACACGCGCGGCTTGGAAATTGCGCCTGCGGTGCAGGCTGCCATCTTCCGCATCGCGCAGGAGGCGCTGTCCAACGTCCGCAAGCACGCGCGCACGGAGCGGGTGCGGGTGGAACTGTCAGCCAATGACCAAAGCCTGGGACTGTGTGTGCAGGACTGGGGCCAGGGCTTCGACGCCAACCTGATCGGGCAGGATGAAATCCAGCATTTGGGGCTGGTTAGCATGGAGGAACGCGCGCAGATGATCAACGGCGTTTGCATCATCGAAAGCAAAGTGGGCCAGGGCACGCGCGTCGAAGTGCGCATCCCGCTGGAGTTTCTAACACCGAGGAGCGAGCATGGAAAATAAAATCACGTTGTTGATCGCCGACGATCACCCCATGGTGCGGGCGGGCCTGCGCAGCATGTTGGACGATTCGCGCATTCAGATTGTGGGCGAAGCCAGCAACGGACGCGAGGCGCTGGAGATGGTGACGATGCTCCAGCCCCAGGTGGCGTTGATGGACATCCGTATGCCGGTCATGGACGGCATTCAGTCGCTGGAGGCAATCAAGGCCGCGAAGTTGGAGACGCGCGTCGTCATGGTCACCACGTATCGAAGCACGGCGTATCTGTTGCGGTCGCTTTCGGCGGGCGCGGCGGGTTTCGTGCTGAAGGATATTTCGCGCGAGGAATTATTGGCGGCAGTATATTCCGTGGCGCAGGGGACTTCGCTGGTGGACAGCCAGTTCTTGCAGGACGTGTTGCGCTCACTCGAAAGCGCGGAGAAAACGAACGAATCCCCTGAAGCCCTGGTGGAGCCGCTCACAGCGCGCGAGATGGACATCCTGCGCCTGATGGTGGAGGGGCTGACCAACCAGGCCATCGGCGATGTGCTTGGCTTGAGCGCGGGGACGGTGAAGGGCTACGCCCAGACGGTCATGCACAAACTGGGGACGAACGACCGCACCCAGGCGGCGGTGAAGGCGATTCGGTTGGGGTTGGTGAAATGAATAGTAATTGGTAATTGGCAAGCGATAGCGAGGGAACTTATTTTTCACAAAATCCAACCGAAAGCGCGCCGCGCACCTGCATACTCCCAAACGGAAGGGAAAAATCCAGCCGTTTGGGAGTTTTGATTTTAAGTCCCGGTCAGTATCCTATTCTCAATGACAGCCGAGGCTCTTCGGAACCTTCTTTCCCAGCCAGGGATTCTGGTCGTGCCCGGTGCAGCGGACGCATTGTCGGCCCGCATCGTGGAGGACGTGGGCTTCAGCGCGGTGTATGCCAGCGGCGCGGGAATCGCCAATGTGCAGTTCGCCCTGCCCGACATCGGCCTGCTGACGATGAACGAAATGATCGAGCCGATTCGCCGTATCGTTGGCGCGGTCAACCTGCCCGTCCTGGCAGACGCGGACACGGGCTACGGCAACGCCGTCAATGTGACGCGCACCGTCCAGGTCTATGAAGACGCGGGCGTGGCGGCGATCCAACTCGAAGACCAGGTGACGCCCAAACGGAGCGGGCACTTCAACGGCAAGGAAGTCGTCCCCGCCGAGGAGATGATCCAGAAAATCCGCGCGGCGGTGAAGGCGCGCAAGGACATGCTGGTCATCGCCCGCACCGATGCCATCGCCACGCACGGCATGGACGAGGCGGTGCGCCGCGCCAACCTGTACGCCCGCGCGGGCGCGGACATCCTCTTTGTGGAAGCGCCCACCCAAAAAGACCAGATTGCCGAACTGCCGCGCAAAATCCAGGCCCCTCTCCTATTCAATATGACCGAAGGCGCGAAGACACCCATCCTCTCGCACGATGAACTGCAAGGGATGGGCTATCGCATCGTGATTCATCCGAACCTGGCCATGCGTGTGGCGGCGCGCGCCATGCAAAGCGCGCTGGCCGTGTTACAGAAGACGCGCTCCAGCGAACTGTTGCTGCCCTCCATGCTGGAGTGGAACGAACGACAGCGCCTCGTCCGCCTGCCCGAGTGGGAGGCGCTCGACCACGAATTGAGCCGCTTGAAATAGCGGATTCAAGAACTATAATTCACCAAAGGAGAAGAAACAATGAACCGTAAGTTGAACGTTTTCATTTCCCTGGCTCTGGCGCTGGTCTTCGTGCTGGCCGCCTGTGCCCCGGCTGCTGGGCCGGAGGCTTCCTATCCGTCCGAGGCAATGAATATCATGGCGCCAGCCTCCCCGGGCGGCGGCTGGGATGGAACGGCCCGGGCCATGCAGCCCATCATTGCCAGCGTTGCGGGGCAGAACGTCCAGGTCTACAATGTCTCCGGCGCGGGCGGTACGGTCGGTCTGGCGCAATTTGTCAGTGAGGCCAAGGGCAATCCCCACGAGCTGATGGTGGGCGGCATGGTGATGGTGGGCGCGATCCAAACCAACAAATCGCCGGTCAACCTCACGCAGGTCACGCCCATCGCGCTCTTGACCGCCGAGGCGGAGGCCATCGTTGTGCCGTCTGACTCGAAGTACGAGACCCTGCAACAACTCGTCGACGACTTCAAAGCCGATCCCACCGCCATCAGTTGGGGCGGCGGCTCGGCCGGCGGCACGGATCACATCCTGGTTGGCCTGATTGCCAAGGAAGTCGGCGTCGACCCGGCCAAGATCAACTACATTGCCCATTCCGGCGGCGGCGAAGCGATCGCGGCCATTCTCTCCGGCGCGGTGACCGCTGGAGTGTCTGGCCTCTCCGAATTTACGGATCAGGTGGAAGCGGGCACGATGCGTCTTCTGGCTGTATCCAGCGAGACGCGCCTGGAAGGCGTGGACGCACCGACCATCAAAGAGGCCGGCGTGAATGTCGCGCTCATGAACTGGCGCGCCGTCTTTGGGCCTCCTGACCTGACCCCCGAGCAGCGCGATGCGGTCGTGGCCGTCATCCAGAAAATGCACGACAGCCCGGAGTGGAAGGCGGCCCTGGAGGCGAACGGCTGGACTGATTTCTTCAAGGCCGGCGATGAATTCGACACCTTCCTGACTGCCGAAATCACACGCATCGAAGGCGTGCTGCGCGACATTGGATTGATCGAATGACATCGGACGAAGGGTCGAAACCTGCATCCTCGGCCCGCGCGCTGTTTGGGCTGCGCCTGGCAGCGCTGACTGTGATCGGCCTGGGTGGGATTATTCTCACCCAGGTCTCACAGATTGGCAGCGGGGCAGGGTTCATCGTGGTGGGGCCGCGCATTTTCCCGACTGTGGTCGGGATCGCCATTCTGATTCTCGGTTTCCTGTTTCTCCTGAGAACAACGGTTTGGCTGGATCACGATCTCGCGGCAGAGGTCAAGACTGAGGAAGCGGCCACAGACTGGCCGACCACCCTCCTGTCCCTGCTTTCGCTTGTGGCCTATGCCTCCCTGCTTCATCCGCTGGGTTACACCCTGGCAACCGCCCTCTTTTTCCCAGTCGTTGGACGCATCCTGGGCAGTACCCGGCTGAAGCGCGATGTCCTCATCGGATTGGCGCTTGGGCTGATCATCTATCTGGCCTTCACCCGCATCCTCGGGGTGCGACTCCCGGCGGGCCTGCTCACAGGCATCTTATGAGGAACCCAATATGGAGGTATTAACCAACCTGCTCAACGGTTTTGCCAGCGCGCTTACCCCCCAATACCTGCTGCTGGCGGCCATCGGCGTTACGTTGGGAACGGCCATCGGCGTTCTGCCGGGCATTGGCCCGGCCTTGACCGTGGCCCTGCTGCTGCCGCTCACCTACAATTTCGACCCCACCGGCGCGCTGATCATGTTCGCGGGCATCTACTACGGCGGCATGTATGGCGGGTCGACCACTTCCATCCTGTTGAACACGCCCGGCGAATCGGCTTCGGTGGCGACGACCTTCGAGGGCTTTGCCATGGCCAAGTCGGGACGCGGCGGCGCGGCCCTGGCCACCGCCGCGATTGGCTCCTTCGTAGCCGGGACCATTTCCACCCTGCTGCTGACCTTCGTCGCGCCGGTCATTGCCAGGTTCGCCCTGCTCTTCCAGCCCGCCGATTATTTTTCTTTGACCGTGCTGGCTTTCATGAGCGTCACGGCGCTGGTGGGAAAGTCGCTTTTACGGGGCATGACCAGCCTGTTCATCGGTCTCTTCATTGGATTGATCGGCATCGACGTGTTGACCGGCCAGCCGCGCCTGACCTTTGGCCTGCCCGAACTGCTGGACGGCATCGACGTGGTCGTCGTGGCGGTCGGCCTGTTTGCCGTGGGAGAGGCGCTGTACGTCGCGTCCCAGATGCGGCATACCAAGGAGGAGATTCTGCCTGTCAAAAGCCGCGTCGGTATGACCCGTGAAGAGTGGCAGCGCTCCTGGCCGGCCTGGCTGCGCGGCACGCTGATCGGGTTCCCATTCGGCGCCTTGCCGGCCGGTGGCGCTGAAATTCCAACCTTCCTGAGTTATACGACCGAGAAACGGTTATCGAAGAATAAGGAAGAATGGGGACATGGGGCCATCGAGGGCGTGGCCGGCCCGGAGGCGGCCAACAATGCGGCCTTTTCCGGCGTGCTGGTTCCGCTGCTTACGCTGGGGCTTCCCACTTCGGCCACCGCTGCCATCCTGCTGGTGGCGTTTCAGATTTACAACCTTCAACCCGGTCCCCTGCTGTTCCAAAAATCGCCGGAGCTGGTCTGGGCGCTGATCGCCAGCTTGTACATCGGGAACGTGATGTTGTTGATCCTGAACCTGCCGCTCATCCGCATCTGGATCAAGATTTTGGCAATCCCGCGTTCCATGCTTTATGCAGGCATTCTCGTATTTGGCACCCTGGGCGTGTACAGCATTTCCAACAGTTTCATGGATGTGATGATCATGTACGCCATCGGCGTTTTGGGCTTTTTCATGCGCCGCTATGGATTCCCGGTAGGCCCCACCATCCTCGGCGTGATCCTGCTGCCGATGGCCGAAGCGCAATTTCGCCGCGCCCTCTCGATCAGTCAGGGCGACCCGAGCGTGTTCTTTACCCGTCCCCTTTCGCTGGGACTTTTGCTCACAGCCGCAGTCGCCGTCATCCTGCCTTACATCCCGGCGCTGATTGCGCGGCTGAGGCGCAAACCGGTCGAGGCCGGCCGCGTGATCTTCGGGGAAGGCCAGGAGGATTGAGGCCGGGCTGGCCTTCATCGCAGCCAGCAGACATCTCCCCCACGGTTGAAAATTGCGCTGTCCATCGTCTAAAAAAGCGCATTTTTCAACCAAGTGCGGTATAGAATCAAAATATGCATTACAGCAAAGCCACACTGTTTGTCCTGATGCTGACTCTCCTGGCGTCCTGCGCGCCCGGCGTGGCTGCGCCGCTTCCGACGCCAACTGCGACTGTCACCGTTCCCCCGGATTCGTCCCCCAAAATCATCCCGTTCTTCACCACCGAAAGCGACCCCGACCAACTGGCGGTTTTACAGGCCCTGATTGCGGAATATCAGGGCCTCAACCCCGGCATCGAAGTGGACATCATCATCGCCTCGCCCGCCTCGCGCGGCACGCGGCTGCTCACATCCCTCGCTTCGGGCGCGGACTTGGGCATCTTCGAAATCGAGCCGGCGCTCATCTCCCAATGGGCCGACGCAGGATACCTGCTTCCGCTCGACGACGTGGTCGAGGACATCGGCGTGGATGACTTCGTGGAGGGCAGTCTCTTCCGCCAAAACGGCACAACCTATGCCGTGCCGTATGCCGTCAGCGTGTATGGTCTGTGGGTGCGCAAGGATATGTTCGAACAGGCGGGGCTGCCCATCCCCTCCACCTATGAGGAAGTGTTGCGAGCGGCAAAGGCGCTGACGAAAAATGAGACCTATGGCATTGCCCTACCCGCCGGCCAGAACATTGCCACGGTCAACTACTTCTCCACCTTCCTCTGGCAAAACGGCGGCGACTACTTTACCTGCGATGGAAGAGTCGCATTCGGCGAGCCACAATCCCTCGAAGCGGTGCGCCGCTGGCAGGCGCTCACCCAGTATGCGCCGCCTGGATTCACGACCTGGGGATTCTCCGAGCAAATCGACGCATTTATCACCGGCCGCGTCGCGATGACCATGTATGCGGGCCGCCTGGGCGTGCAACTCGAAGAGACGCATCCCGAACTTGCAGATAAGGTCACGGTCATCTTCCCGCCCTGGGGCGAACAGCCAGTGACCCTCGGCGTGTGGAGTCGCTTTGCGATTGCCGCAGGCACAAAAAACCAATCCGAGGCGAAGGCCTTCCTGCAATGGCTGGTCAGCGGGGATCGGCTGCTGCGGTACGACAGTGTTTTACCCGGGCACATGATCCCCCCCTTGAAATCCGCGCGCGTAGAAGCCTTGCGCAATCCAACCGCATACTCTCAAAAACACGCGGACTGGATCCAAAACTTTTACGAGTGGTCTGCCTTCATCAACCATCCCGCCATGAACATGGGATCGGTGCATGGAAACCAATTCCAGCGCTCCGACGCGGCCCCACCCTGGGCCTGGGAAGTCTTCGGAACGCCTGGAATTGTGGATACCATGCTGCAAGATGTCGCCAACGGCGCAGACCTCGAACAAGCCTGGCGCGAAGCCCTGACCAAAATGGAGCAGGAGGTGGAAACCTGGAAATCCATGCACCCCCAATGGGAACCGACAGGCTGCCCATGAAGGCTGCCTGATCCTTTGCGGGGACAGGCCCGGGGGAATTCTGATGGAGTCATTCCTTTCTGAAACAAGTATAATTTGCGCAGACAGTCATAAAATTATCTGCGGAGTACCCCCCATGACCACCGACATCCAGGAACAAATCGAACGCCGACGCGAACGCGCCCGCGCGGAAATTCTCAAGATCGTCAACAAAGGCAGCCATCCTGTCTTCAGTTTGTTTGATGTGAGTTCGGTCTCGAAGAAATCCTATCGGGTGGAAATCCGCTCACTGGACGAATTGCAAAATTCCTGCACCTGCCCCGATTACAAGAACAACCTGATCGGCACCTGCAAGCACATCGAAGGCGTGTTAATCTATCTCGAAAAAGAGCACGGGGAGAAACTCCAAAAACTTGCCGAGGAACGCCCGCGCGGCGTGCAAATCTACCTGCACCACGGCCTGGACATTACCGTCCGCGTGACCCAGCCGATTCCCGACAGCGCCCGCGTCAGGGACTTGCTCAACCGCCACTTCGATTCTGCCGGACTGTTGGTTGGTTCGCCGCTCCAGGCGTTGCCCACGCTGCTGGCGGAAGTCGAATCGCTCCCCGCGCGCAGCCGCTCCCTGATCCGCGTGACCGAAGCGGTTCTTGAATACCTCTCGCTCCTGCAAGACCGCGAAGAAGTCCAACAGCAAAAGGAATGGTTCCTCGACCAGGTCAAACGCGGACGCCGCACCTTCGACGTGCTTTCCACCAAACTGTATCCATACCAGGAGCAGGGCGCCATGCACCTCGCCTTTGGTCGCCGCGCCATGCTCGCCGATGACATGGGACTTGGAAAAACCATCCAAGCCATTGCCGCCGCCGCGCTGTTGAAGGAAATGCGCGACATTCAAAAAGCGGTGGTGATCTGTCCCGCTTCGCTCAAACATCAGTGGGCGCGTGAGATTCGCCGCTTCACCACGCTGCCCGTCACCGTCGTGGAAGGCAACCTCGAAGCCCGCCGCGAGCTCTACCGCGACCCGTCCTTCTTCAAAGTCATCAACTACGAACTCGTCCGTCACGACATGGACGAATTGCTCAAACTGCATCCCGACCTGGTCATCCTCGACGAAGCCCAACGCATCAAGAACTGGCGCGCCAAGACCGCCATGATGGTCAAGAGCCTGCCCAGCCGTTATGCCTTCGTCCTGACAGGCACGCCGCTCGAAAACCGCATCGACGAGCTCTACAGCATTTTCCAATTTCTCGACCCGCGCGTTCTCGGCCCGCTCTGGCATTTCAACGACCGCTTCTACGAACTCGAAAAAACCAAGAGTGGCTCGTACAAAGTGTTGGGCTACAAAAACATCGACGAACTCCGCGCCCTCATCAAACCGTATGTGCTGCGCCGCACCCGCGACGAAGTCCTCAAAGATTTGCCTGAGCGCGTGGATAACAACTTCTTCGTCGAGATGACCGACAAGCAACAATACGCCTACGATGAGTTCAAAGAGAAACTCGGCAGGCTGATCTACATATCCAAACGCCGCCCGCTTACGCCCAAGGAACGCGAACTGCTGTTGATGTACCTCATCAAGATGCGCCTCATCTGCAACGCCCTTGCCCTGCACGACAAGGAAATCGAAATCAAAGACAGCGAAGCCACCGCGCCCAAACTCGGCGAACTCGATGAAATCCTCACCGAAGAAATCGCCAGCAATGGGCATAAAGCCGTCATCTTTTCTCAGTGGGCAAACATGCTTGAACTGACCGAACCCATCCTCAAGCGGGTCGGCCTCGGCTACGTCAAACTCACGGGCGCGGTTCCATCCGCCAAACGCGGTGACCTTATTCAAAAATTTTTCGACGACCCCGACTGCCGCGTCTTCCTCTCCACCGACGCGGGCGGCGTGGGTCTCAACCTGCAAGCCGCCAGCCTCGTCATCAATCTCGACCTGCCGTGGAATCCCGCCGTGCTCGAACAGCGCATCGCCCGCGCCCATCGTCACGGACAAAAATCTTCGGTGCAAGTCATCAACCTCGTCGCAAAGGACACCATCGAAGAGCGCATGTTGGATACGCTTGCCGCGAAGAAAAATGTCTTCGCCACCGTCTTCGGCACAGACGAATCTCCAAAATCGATTAAATTTGCGGATATGGGACAAAGCCTGCTGCAAAAACTGGGCGATTTGTTGAAGCCCCCAGCCGATGTGGAACTTGCCCTCGCGCCAGTTGAATCCACGCCTGAAGCCGAATCTCCGTCCGCCCCTCTCCCCACCCTGAGCGGATTCGCCGACCTGCTGCTTGACCGCGTCCCGAACCGAATCCAACTCATCCGCAAAGCGCCGCACATGCCAGGCGCAACAGGCGAAGGAATCATCGTCGTTGTCTCAGGCGCGCCCGCCGACTTGCGCCCCGCCATCGAAGCCGCCATGAGCGAACACTACATCGAAGATATCCCGCAACTGCACCTGATGGACTCCGAAGGCTATCACTCGCTCTCCGCCTTCATCCCCGCCCTCGCCGCCGAACCCGCCCCCGAAGACATTGCCTACCGTGGAACTCCCACACCCGTCAGCGTACGGACGCAAGATATTGCGTCCCTCGCCTATCGCCGCAAACGCGCCAACGAAGGACTCGCCTTTGCCGAAAAACGCCTCGCCCTGGCCGACCTGCTGCTCAAAGGCGACTTCCCCGAAGAGATGACCCGTCCCCTGCGCGAAGCCCTCGGCTGGGGCCTCACCTCCCTGCTCGCGCTCCACACCGACCGCGACCCATCGTCTGATTTGCCGTCCCCGCGCCTTGTGCAAGCTGAACTCACAGACAAAAATCACCTCCCCGCAGAGTTGGCGCAAAAACTATCCCAAGTCCGCGAACTCACCGCCCCGCCCGAAGCAGGCGAGGAAGCGGTTCCCCTGTCCGCAAAGACGGGCGCGTCCCTGTTGGAGTCGGTCAAGGAATTGGTCGCGTTGGCGCAGGAGCAGGTTGTCAAGGTTGTATAATGTAAGGTGAAATTTGTTTCGCTGAAACAAGGAGATGTTCTCATGCAAAGCCTAACCTTACATACCCGAGTCGGCAAAGACGGCATTCTCAAGCTCGAAATGCCAAGCGATGTGAGAGACACTGAATTGGAAATTGTGTTGATTTTCAATCCTATTACAAAGAGTGTTGCAGGCTGGTCGCCTGATTTTTTCACAGAAGTAATTGGCGGCTGGCAGGGAGAGCCTTTGGTGCGCGAACCGCAAGGTCAATACGAAGCGCGGGATGAACTCAAATGACTTACCTGCTCGACACCAATGCCTGTATTGAATTGTTGAACGAACGGGATACTCCCATTGCCCGAAAGATAGCCCGCGTCGCTCCTCAAACGGTTGTGGTTTGCTCGGTGGTCAAAGCGGAACTGTATCACGGCGCATACAAAAGCAATAGACGCGAAGCCAATCTCAATTTGTTGGCAAGGTTTTTCCAGCATTTTACATCCCTGCCTTTCGATGACTCTGCCGCCGAAAAATATGGGCAATTACGCGCCGTTTTGGAAAAACAAGGCGGGCTTATCGGACCCAATGATTTGTTGATTGCGTCCATTGCTTTGGCAAACGACATAACCCTGGTAACTCACAACACAGCTGAATTCAAGCGTGTGCCAAATTTACAGACGGAAGATTGGCAAGTCTAGCCTTTTATGCCCCGTCTCCTCCTCGCCCCTGCTGGACACGGCAAGACGCAATTCGTCATCGAGCAAATCCGCGCGACGCTTGCGAATGAACCGCTTTCGCCCGTCATTGTGATTGTGCCCAATTCCATTCAAGCCGCTGGTTTTCGCCAGCGGCTTTGTGCTGCGGGCGGCGCGTTGGGCGTGGACGTCCATACCTTTCACACGCTCTATGCCGAACTGCTGACCCGCGCGGGACAACCCATTCCGCTGTTGACCGACCCCGTGCGGATTCGCCTGCTGCGCTCCATCGTGGATGACCTGTGCGAGCGCGGCGCGATGACTCACTTTGCGGCGCTACGCGACAAGCCTGGATTCATCGCCCTGCTGCGCAACACGATTGAAGAACTCAAACGCGCCCGCATCACCCCTGACCTGTTTACTGCTTCCGTTAAAGGGATGGGTGCGCGGCTGGAAGAGATTGCGCTGGTTTATTCCGCGTATCAGGATTGGCTGCAAAAACAAAATTGGGCGGACAACGAAGGACGCGGCTGGCTGGCGGCGATTGTCCTCGCTTCCAACCCGACGCTTGGAATGGATACCCGTCTCCTGGCTGTCTCTGGTTTCGACGAGTTCAACCCGACGCAGCTGGCGGTTCTCTCGCTTCTGGCAAATCGCGCCAAAGAGACTCTCATCACGTTGACAGGGGATATTCACAATCCAAACCGTTCCGCACACCATCGCTTTCACCGCGCACAACAAGCAATTATTTCCAGCCTCAACATCCAGCCCGAAGCGATGGATTCTTCGTCTATGCTTTCCTCGCAAATCGCACGCATAGAAGCATCGCTATTTGAATCCGCCCCCACGAACCACTCGTCATTGCGAGGCGGGCGTTCTTCCCGACGAAGCAAGCCCCCCTCCGACGACGAGATTGCTTCGTCGCTCACTCCGTTCGCTCCTCGCAATGACGTGGAGTTCATGGAAGCCCAAACCCGCGCCGTGGAAGCCCGCGCTGCATTGAGATGGGTGAAGGCGCGTGTGGTGCGCGATGGGATGAAATTATCGGATGTGGCAATATTTGCGCGTGACCTGGAGCCGTATCGCCCCTTCCTTGAAGAAACCGCCGCCGAGTTTGGAATTCCGCTGCGGGTAGTGGGCGGACAGCCGCTGAATGAAAATCCCGCCGTGGCAGCGCTGCTCACGCTCCTTTCCCTGCCCGCCGAAAATTGGCCTCGCCGCGCGTTGATCGGGGCCTGGCGCAGTCCCTATTTCGATTTCAGCCAACAGGGCATCGACTCAGCGTCCGCGGCGACGTTGGATGAGATTTCGCGGGTGGGCCGCGTTTCGCAGGGATTGTCCCAGTGGCGTGAAGCCTTCGATCTGTGGGCAAAGAAAAAGGCGCTGGCTGATGAAGAGGGCGAGCCGCTTCACGTCGCAGAATACGATGAACAAGTGAAAGGCAGGTTCGACTCCTTCGTCGACCTGCTTACCCCGCCAGTCCATGCTGAAATGAAAGCCTATGTGGCTTTCGTTGAATCCCTGATCGGCGATGACATGACTTCGCCCGATGAAAATGGATTGAACGTGGTCATGAATGCCCGCGCAAATCCATCCACTGCGGAGCGCGATATTGCGGCGCTAAGTGCCTTCAAGGACGTCCTGCGCGGATCGGTTCTGGCGGAGTCTGTTTTGGAAAATGATTCGCTGGGCTATGCCGAATTTTACAAAGACCTGCGCGGCGCGGTTGAGTCTGCGACGTTTACGGTTCCCACCGAGTCGGGCGTGTTTGTCGCCTCCGTGCTGGACGGGCGCGGATTATCGTTTGAAGCCGTCGCGTTGATGGGACTGTCCGAAGGCGAGTTTCCGAAGCAGGAGCGCGAGGATATTCTGCTGCGCGAGTCGGATCGCGCTGCGCTGCATCTCGAAACCAAATTGCATGGCGACGAGGGAACGTTGTTCTATCAAGCCGTCACACGCGGACGGCAAAAACTTTTGCTGACACGAACCTATCTGGCGGACGATGGGCAGGCGTGGGAAGCGTCCCCGTTTTGGGCGGAGATAAACCGTCTAAGCGGCGACCAGCCCCCAGCCCGCGTCAGGGGTGACGTTCGTTTGGCGGAGTCGGCCGAGGCGGCGTCGAGAGTCGAATGGGTAGAATCCGCTCAAGACTTCGACATCCACATCCAAAATGGGATCAAGGTTTTGCGGGCGCGGATGAATCCAAAGGCAGCAGGAATCTACGAAGGCGAGTTATTCGATCTGAGCGGGCGCTTCAACGCCGACATGGGCTGGAGCGCGAGCCGACTCGAGAGTTATGGGACTTGCCCGTTTGAGTTCTTCGTAGCGTACGCGCTGGAGTTGGAACCGCGCGAGGAGGCGGAGGACGGCTTCGACGTACGGATGCTCGGCTCGATGCTGCACAAGATTTTGGAGGAACATTACGGCGGCGTTGCGTTGAGGACGGCGGCGGAAAAAGTTTTCGCGGACGCGCCTGCCGAGTATGGCTTCCGCCCGACCGCGTTGTGGACTCAGCAACAGGCGGAATTTTTGCGCATGTTGGAAAAGACGGTGGAGGCGTTGAACGAGGCGTCGCAAGGATTCACGCCGCACACGATGGAGGCGCGCTTTGGAATGGGCAATCCGT
>JBMOMS010000113.1:0-14811 GCA_049324895.1 Chloroflexota bacterium | reverse complement strand
TTTCCATGCTTTCTCCTTTATCTTACCAGTAAGGTTTTACCACAATCCCCTAAAGCCCATACTCCTTCAAATTCTTCTCCTCGCCGCGCTTCGTCCCGCCGCCGAACAGTTCCTTCCAGAACTTTTCGTCATAGCGGCGCGAGCGGACGGGCAGCGGCATGGGCACGCCCCAGCCGAGCAGCAGGACTTCCTCTTTGGGCTGCAGGCGCGCCAGCATGCCGCGCAGGGCGTCACGTCCCGCCAGGCCCGAGAGCACGGCGTGGATGTCGTCCTCGTCGCCCAGCCAGCCCGAGATGCGCGTGCCCAACTGCGACATGACCTCGTCGTAGATCTGCGACGGGCGCTGGTCGACGATCAGCAGGGTGACGTAGTACTTGCGCAATTCGCGCGCGATGGTGGCGAAGGTGGTCTGTGCGGCCATCTCGCGGTTGAGCAGCTTGTGCGCCTCCTCGACCACGATCACCAGCGGACGCGGCTCGCCTGAGCCGTGGGTGCGGAACGCGTTGGTCTTGTGCTCCCAGGCGTTGCGAATCTTGCGCGTCAGCAGGTTCGAGACCAGCAAATAATCCAGGTCGCTTTCGTGCTCGCCGTAGGACAGGATCACGTGCTGTCCGTTTTCGAGCGAGTCGATGATGCTCTTGACACTGTCCGCGGCGGGATGTTCGACGATGTAGGATTTTCCGAACAGGCGGCGCAGCTTGTCGTGCAGGGCCTCGGCGGCCATCACGTTGACGCCGTTCTCGTCCGCCCATTTGGCCACGCTGCCGGGATGCGGCACCTTTTTGGTCTTGCCCTTCTCGTCCACGATCTCCACTTCCTCGCGGTTCATGGCCTGGAAGCGTGAAAACCAGGCACTCTTGAACGATCCGTACAGCGCATTCAACGTGGTGGGCGTGGTGTCTTTCAGATTCAATTCGCGGCTGAGAGTCTCGATGTCCGCGGTGGAGATGTCGCTGGCGGCGATCTCCAGGTTGAAGTCGGGAGTCTGGCCGCGGATGGTGGAGCCTGCGCCCAGGCCGACCACGCGCACCTTCGACTTGAACTTGGTCTTCAGTCCCGTCACGGGATTCTTGGTGTCGGAGGCCACGTCATCGAAGCCGTATTCGTTGTGCATATCCAGCACCAGCACGGAGGCTTTGTTGTAGTGCATAAGTCCCGCCAGCACCAGGCGCGTGAGGAAGGATTTGCCCGTGCCCGTCGCGCCGAAGACGCCCGAGGAGCGCTGGACGAACTTGTCCAGGTCGATGCACACGGGATGATTCTGCTCGCGGGTGTAGCCGATGACGAAGTTGCCCTTCTCGCCCGCCGCGCCGAAGATCTCCGCGATGTCGGCCTGGTCGGCCAGGTAAACCTGGGCGTGATGCGGCGGCACGTTCTTGACCGGCAGGATGCGCGGCTCATCCTTCAGCCCTGCGTCGATCATGCCGCGCCATTGGAGATATTCGGGCGCGGCCTCGTCTGGCCCGACTTCGAGCATCAGGTTGGGCAGCACTTCCAGGTTGGCATACAGCGTCTGTCCGTGCAGCGCTTTGGAGATGTGCGCGGGGAAGCGGCCCTCCATCTGCTCATCCGCAAAGCGCGGATCGGTGGCCCCGAGCTGGATGTCGGTCACGATGCCGTAATAGTTCCAGTCTCCGCTCTGGAGGACGACAAAGGCGCCTTCCTGGATGTCCTGCGGCGAGACAGTCAGCCGCACGCGGAAGTTTTCCTTCAGCCCGCCGCCGACGAGATAGCCGATCTGTTTGCGTTGAATTTGCATGAGAACCTCTTGTGATTCGGTAAAGCAAGTCTATGAACCTGCCTTCCTCGCGCGGAAAATTACTCTTCCTTCTTATCCTTGTTGCCAGGCAGTCTGATCAAATTCGCTTTTTCACCCAGCAAAATAACGAACGAGGAGATCAATCCCAGCCCGACGAAGATGTAGAAGATCGTGAATATCTTACCCGCGTCGGTCTTGGGAGAGAAATCCCCGTAGCCCACCGTGGTCAGCGTGGTGATGGTGAAATAAAAAGCGTCCAGTGCGCGCCAGCCTTCATACTTGGCATAGAACCAGGTGCCCAGCAGCAGGATGGCCAGCACCCATTGGAACAGGGCGCGGAATTCCTTGTCCTTCATTCCGTGCCACAGGCTGCGGAAGAAGCGGAAGAGCAGGATGAAAAAGGCGGGCATGGGAACCTCGTTTTGAAAATGGAGTCCAACGACTCCCGTCGTTGGGAATCCAAAGTCAGGAGACTTTGGACTCCGGTTCATACTGTCTTTGCATAAAACCCAATCCCGTCACCGCCGTCAGGATTATCATCAACGCGGGCAGGGAATTCTCCAGCGCGGCGGGGCGGGCATTGGATGGGAATAGGGTCACGGCAAAGGCAAAGGAGGCCAGCAGGAGCAGGAGCAGGGCCAACAGCCGCGTCCACGGCTTCTCGGGCAGGCGCAGGCCCGAGGTCCAGAGCAGGAAGGGCAGGGACAGCAGCGGCAGGTTGTAGTCGTGGCTGATGGTCGGCAGGATCAGCCCGCCAATCAGGCTGACCATCAACAGGGTCGCATCCAGGCCGCCTGCATTGCGCTTCCAGCCCAGGAACAGGGCCGCCGCGAAGCACAGCAGGAACCAGCCGAACAGCGCCGCCTTGAGCCAATCTGCATTCTCCGCCGCCCACGCATTCGTCCCCGCCAGGTTGTGGACGAAGACTGTGATCGAATGGTTGTAACGCACTTCGAGGTTGCCCAGGCTGCCCAGGATGCGCGTGACGAACAACTGGAAATAGGAAAAACCCAGCAAAAACAGCAGCAGGAAATTGGCCAGCCCGAGCGCGGCAAAGCGTTTCAGGTTGACCCTCCAATCGCGCCAGTTGTCCACGAACAGAAAGACGAAGATGGCGGGAAAAATCTTGAGCTGCACCGAGACGCAAAACAACATGTATGCAAAGATGCGCCAGGCGGGCTGCCTGTGAAAAATATACAGCGCCGCCATGCTCGACAGCATCGCCAGCGTGTAGAACTGTCCCGTCTCCAGCTCGAATTGCAGGCCGTATGAAACCGCCGTCACGACAAACAGCAGGGGCATCAGCGACCGCTCCCCCTTTGGGAGGAAGCGCCAGGGCAGCCACAGGTTGAGCAGCGCAAAACTGACCAGCGTCACGACCGTCGAAACATAGTAGGTGTGGGGAAAACGCAGCAGCAGCAGCGGCGTGAACAGGATCGTGGTCAGCGGTGGGAAGAGATACTTGGGCGTCTGCTCGCCCGTGTACCAGTGGCTGACGTGTTCGAGGATCAGGCGTGTGTCGAAACCGATCTTCTCGCGCTCGCGAATGTAATCGGTAAAGTAGCGGAATTGCAGGTCGGGGTTATAGATGGCGGGCGCGACGAAGCACAGCAAATAGGCGATGAGGAACCCAAGCAGGACCCAGGTGAGGATGGGCTGATTCAGCACCCAGGCGACAGCCTCCCCCCACCCCCCGGACCCGGGCCTGCCCCCGTTTCGCTGGTGGATGCCCCACCCCAGCCCCAGCAGCGCCAGCCCCACTCCCGCCTCCGCGCCGAGAATTTGCACCGCGGGAATCCCGCCATGATCGCCCAGGCCGATGAAATCAGCCAGCAGCGACACGATGGCGAGCAGGATGCCAAGCCCGATCAGCAAAAGAGGGAGTCTATTCTTCAATTAATCTCCAAAAGATTAAACACAAAGGTCACCAAGGATTAATAGACGAAACGCTGGATGCTATCTTTCAGGTGCGGCACATTGAAGTTGATGAGATAGCCCAGGCGCACGCCGCTCAGACGCAGGTAGGTCAGCAGTTGCGCTTCGTAAACGGGATTCATCTTCTCCACAGACTTGAGCTCCACGATGACACTTCTGGCAACAAGCATGTCGATGCGTAATCCTGATTCCAGTTTCACGCCCTCGAACATAATGGGCCGTTTCACTTCCGTCTCAACCTGCACGCCATTCTTTTCGATCACATGCTCCATGGCCGTTCGATACACCGACTCGAGCAGCCCGGGGCCCAGCACGGTATGAACCTTGAAAGCGGCATCGAGCGTCACCTTCCCGATCTGCTCGACCTCAGGCGGTATGGGTTGGACAACCCTCTTTGTCGGTACAGTACTCATAACCCTTTGTGTCCTTTGTGCCCTTTGTGTTTAGGCCACTTCGCCCAGCGCGCCCAGCACGCTCATCAGGGTGGGATAGTCATCGCGCAGCAGCGAGATCAACTCGTGGGTGGCGGCCTCGATCCATTTCGCATCCCCGACCTGGTCGCGGACCTGCTTGAGGTGCGCGGCCAGCAATTCGCCGATGGGCAGGTCCGCCGCGCGCAGGATGTGGCGGAAGTAACCGAAGCGTCCCGCCGTAACAAAACGCCTGACCTCCGCAGGCTCGCAGGCATGGATCAGGTCCAGGCTGAGCGGGGGGCGCGGCGGCAGCAGGTGGAAGACCCTGCCGTCCTGCTCGTAGCCCACCGACAGCACCGACATCTCGACCGGCACGATGCGGCGCTCGCGGTTGTCGCGCAGCACCTCCTCGCTCACATTGTCCGCCGTGACCAACTGGCGCACCAACCCGTCATCGTCGATGCGGATGTCGTGGATCAGGCCGTAGACCTGGTAGCCGTTCTCCAGCGGAGCGCGCACCAGCGACCCGAAGGCGGGCGCGCTCCACTGTGAAACGCGGCAGCCTGCCACGAAGCCCGTCGTGCCCGCGCGCAGGAGTCTTCCAATTTCGATGGATTGGGTCATGGGGTCCGTCCTTGTGGGGGTGGCTCCGCTCATGGCTGGTCGGGCGTCTTCCAACGCGCCTTCTTTTCCCGCCCGGCCAGAAGCAGGTAACTGTACAACAGGATGCCCGAGCCGATGCCCACAGCCCATTTGACGGGCGGCGGAATGGTCTCGGACGGAGAGATGAAACCTTCGATGATGCCCGCCACCACCAGCATGGGCGCGGCCCCGCTCAACAGCCAGACCGCCTTGCGCGCGGCCAGGGCCAGGGCGTCGCGGCGGCGCATCAACCCGGGACGCAGGATCGCCCAGCCGATCATCAGGCCCGAGCCGCCCGCCATAAAGATGACGCTCAACTCGATCACGCCGTGGCCGATGACGAAATTGGCCAGGTCCCAGCCCACGCCATACTGGCTGGTCAGCCCGAGCAGGCCGCCCAGCATCAGGCCGTTATTGACCAGGATGTAGAAGGTGAAGATCCCGCCCGTGATGCCGCTGCCGAAGGCCAGGAAGGAAACCTGGATGTTGTTCTGCATGATGAACGAGGAGGCGTACGGCCGCTTCTCGATGGGGATGTCGATCCACAACGAGCGATCCTCCACGATGGGGATCAAGCGCTGGGCGCCCTCCGGCAGCAGCCATTGGGCGCGGTCGGTATCGAGGGCAATGCCAATGCCCGCAACCAGGGCGGGGACGGCAAACATCAGGAAGGCCGCCAGGGTAAAGACGGCCGTCTCGCGGAACAGGCGCGGAAAGCCGGCCGCCACGAAATCCCACAGGCGGCGGAAGGCCAGCGGCTCGCCCTGGTAGAGCAGGGCGTGCGCGCGCGCCACCAACTGATTCAGGTAACGCGTTACCTGGTGGTTGGGAAAATCCCGTTTGGCGAGCGCCAGGTCCGAGCTGGCTTCGCGATACAGGCTGGCCAGCAACTCGACATCCTTCGGCGAAAGCCGCTGGATGTCGCGCTGGCCGCTATCCAAAAGGTGACTTAAGAGTTCCCACTCTTTTCTGCGAGACTGGTAAAATTTATCCACATTCATCTGGTCATCCCACGGGGAATCAAATATTCTCCTGCCTTTCCAATATCCTGATTATACCCATGACAAACTCTATCGACACCCTCCAAATTGACACTCCCGAAAACGTCTCGTTCGATTACGACGTGTCCGGCATCGGTTCGCGTTTCCTGGCCGCCCTGGTCGATACGCTGCTGATCCTCATCCTGCAGGCGGTCGTGCTTGGCACGGCGCTGCTGTTCATACAATTGGAACTGAGCGAGGAACTCGGCGTCTGGGTCGTGGCCGCGTTCAGCCTGCTGGCCTTCGTGTTCTTCTGGGGCTATTACATCTTCTTCGAAATCCTGTGGAACGGGCAGACGCCCGGCAAGCGCTGGGTCAAACTGCGCGTCATCCGCCTGGACGGGACGCCCGTCAGCGTGGTGGAGGTGGTCGTGCGCAACCTGGTGCGGCTGGTCGACTTCATGCCCTTCGCCTATGCCTTCGGGGTGGCGACCATGTTCGTGACCGAGAAATCGCGCCGCCTGGGCGACCTGGCGGCCGGCACGGTCGTCGTCCACGAACGGCCCGACACAAACCTGCTGGAGGGGCGCGCCGCGCGCCAGGCGGCCCTGTCGACGGTGACGGCGCGCGTGTCACTACCCGACGGCTTTCCGGTCGAAAAGTTGACGGAACGCGACGCGCAGATGATCGAAGACTTCATCCTGCGCCGCGCGCAATTGCCCAACCGCGGCGAACTGGCGCGGCACATTTTGTCCTCGCTGTACGCGCGGCTGGGATTTTCCCCCACCGCCCTGCCCGGCTACGCCGACGCGGACGAGATCCTGACCGCCATCTACAAGACGGTGCGCTCGCGCTGGGAAGTTTGATCCCGCCATCAAACCTGAACGGCCGCTGACGGTCGACAGGTTGTTATAATACCCACGGGTGAAATTGCGCAATTATCACCCGGGTGCGGTATATTCTCGAAAGGAGCAGAAAATGCAAAACAAAAAACTGTGGATCGCTTTTGGTGTGGTGGCCGCGCTGTGCCTGTGCCTGGGCGTCGGCGGCTTTTTCGCGCTGGGCCAATTGGGCAACAAGTTCATGGAATCGGTCAAGACCGACGAGGAAGCCGCGCAGGTGGGGGCCAAGATCGCCCAATACAGCCTGCCGGCCGGGTATGAACACCTGATGGCCATGAGCATCATGGGCTTCGATTACGTGATCATCGCCCCGCAGGGAGACGCGACCAACGGCGCCATCATCATGCTGGCCCAGTTCGACGAAGCCTACATGCAAAACTCGGACCCGCAAAGCTTCCAGGAGCAGATGCAGCGCTCGATGGAACAGCAATCGGGGCGGCGCGGCATGAAGATGGAATTGGTCGAAACCAGGACCATGACCATCCGCGGCCAGCAGGTGGAGGTGCTCATCCTCGAAGGCACGGACGAGAACGGAACCAGCATGCGCCAATTGATCACCAACTTCAACACCGAGAGCGGCCTGGGCATGGTCATGATCCAGGGCCTGACCGAGGAATGGGACCAGGCGGTGGTGGACCAGTTCCTGAAATCCATCCACTGAGTTCGACGTGATTCACGAGCCTGCGCCTGCTGTCATGCGGGCGCAGGCTTTTTGGTTTAATGTCGAACAAATAATCGATAGTCGTGGGGAGGTTTTCGTTGTATACTACCCATAACAAATTTGCAAGGATTTCAGGGGAGATCTGTTCGGAGGGACATATTCAATGGGGAAGCAGGGTTGGTTTAGCTTCATAGGCGTGCTCGTTCTCGCTGCATTTACATCGGCATGTATGCCGAATCTGTTACAGGCTCCACAGACAGAGCCTTGTATTCCCACTGACTCAATGATCAATCCGTATCAAACCCCACCTGTGCCCTGGCTATGGGAGATTTATAGTTATTCGACCAGGCTTGGCGCTTCCCCAGGAGGTCAAAGCCTCCTGGAAGCCAAATATGCAGCCTATACGACTCTTGGACGTCAGGCAAGGCGTTGGTCCAATTTTGTCGATATTGATCTGCCCAATTCAGGGAAGGTGCGTATTACGGTTACCTACCTTAGCCCACAATTGCTTGGAATCATCCTGGTGAACCAAATGCTACTCCACGGTGAGACATCGTATAATCAGAACGATTTTGAGGACAAAATCAAAGCGGGAATTGCAGATATCGCAAAACGGAATGAGCACCTATTTTTTTTGACCCTATCAAGAAATGCTGCGGCTGGCAAGGTCGTAACTCTCGATGTTCCCATCAGTAAAATGGGGTTAACCAACTCATCGAGTATCACGGTTTATCCATTACATTATGACCACGGTCTCGATGAATATATTCGTCTCACCGATGAATCGTTCCCTGGTTTCGTTTCCTATCAGCTGACAGTCAAAGACAAGGAGGCTTGTAAACTGTTCCTCGACCCATTATGGGATACCACTATCTCAATCCACATAAGTGATTTGACACTGAATGGCAACAGTCTTGAACAACAAACCTGGACCATTCGATATACGCCCCCGGTTGATGATGGATATCCAGATGAAAGACCAAATTTTGTTCTTCCAACTCAATGGCCGGACTTCACTCTTTATATTCCAACAAGCACTACCCCAAGTCTTGATTCTGCACCGGATGATTATTGGGAAAAAATGGGACTTTACCTTTGGGAACAGGTCACCTTTGCCAACTCCCCTTAGGCGCAATACTGTTTAGGTAAGCCGCTTTTCTACCCCAAAGGGCATCCTTTCTGGCAAAATTCTGGCAGTTCAGCTCTTATCCAAACAGTATTGCGTAAGGGCCGTCTTAACAAAGCTGCGGTAGCGTTGCCCCTAATCGTGGAGTCTGTGGACCACGCAAAATTAACCGCCAAGAGCGCCAAGCCCGCAAAGGTTTAAGGTTTTCTTGGCGTTCTTGGCGGCCTTGGCGGTTCAGAACCAATTGGTAATCGCAGCCACGGCGAAGGGCAATACTGTTCTGCCCCAAAGGGCATCCTTTCCGTCAAAATGCGGGCAGTTCAGCTCTTATCTAAACAGTATTGCCCGTAGGCGCATTGCGCTTTTCCCCCTCCAAAGCAGCATATTTTTCGGCTGTGTTGGGTATAATCCCTGCATCAACGGAGGCACACCATGACTGAACCCAAACCGCTCAATTGGACCCCCACGCCCGGCATCGGGTACTCGGTCATCCGTCGCGGCGACGGAGGAATGACCCTGACCTTCACTGCGCTGGACGAAGCCACCCTCAAGCACTGGCGCGAGTTTGCGCTCGATCATCTCTTTGGGTCGGACCGCCGCACGCGCAACCTGTACGACCTGCGCGCCGTCCAGAACATTCCCGAGCAGGCCATTCGCGCGGCGGTCGAGGCCAACAGCGACCCCTCGGCGCGCAACATCCGCGTGGCAGTGGTCGTGGCCGACGAAAAAGTCGCGGACGCGATCCGCGCGGTGGCTTCGCTGGCCCTGCCCGAAACCGCCTCGGCCCTCAAACTCTTCAGCGACATCAACGAAGCCGAAGCCTGGCTGGCGCGCCCGCTCGATCAGATCCCGTAGCGCGGCATTCGCGCCATCCCCCGCTCGCACCCGCCATGAAATCCCCCAGCCTGACCATCGGTCGACAGACCTTTACCTGGGGCGCCCGCACCTACGTGATGGGCATCCTCAACGTCACCCCCGACAGCTTCTCGGGAGATGGCCTGCTCGCGCAAGGCGATGCCGTCGAAGCGGCCCTGGCCCAGGCGCGCGCTTTCCTCGCAGCCGGCGCAGACCTCCTGGATGTGGGCGGCGAATCCACCCGCCCCGGCTCCCAGCCTGTGGGCGCAGAGCAGGAGATGGAGCGCGTGCTGCCCGTCATCCGCCGCATCGTGGATGAGTTTCCCCAGGCGCTGATCTCGGTCGACACCTGCAAGGCCGAGGTGGCCGAGGCCGCCTTCGAGGCCGGCGCGCACATCCTCAACGATGTGTGGGGCCTGCGCGCCGATCCCGCCCTGGCTTCCGTGGCGGCCAAGTTCGGCGCGCCCGTCATCCTGATGCACAACCGCAGCAACCCCGCCAGCGTGGACGTGCGCGAACGGCTGGGCAACGCCTACCTCGGCGCGGAGTACGTGAACCTGGTCGAGGATGTCAAGATCGAGCTGCTCGAGTCGGTGCAGCTTGCGCTCCAGGCCGGGGTGGCGGAAACGCACATCGTGCTGGATCCAGGCATCGGCTTCGGCAAGACCCGCGAGCAAAACCTGGAGTTGATCAACCGCCTGGGCGAGATCCGCGCCCTGGGATACCCCATCCTGCTCGGGCCGTCGCGCAAATCCTTTATCGGCTACACCCTCGACCTGCCGCCCGACCAGCGCGTGGAGGGGACAGCCGCCGCCGTAGCCGTGGGCATCACCCGCGGCGCGGACATCATCCGCGTGCATGACGTGCAGGCCATGGCGCGCGTGGCCAAAATGACCGACGCGCTGGTGCGAGGATAGCGATGCAGCAGGATTACGCCGAAAGTTTGCTGCGCAGCGGCATCCTCGAAGCCAAAACGGGGGCGCGGAGTGTGGCGCGCCGTTATTTGGAGCGCGCCTTGTATTCGTCGAGCAATGCCAGCCACGACACGATGGCCGAAGCCTGGTATTGGATGGCAATGGTCACCGACGAACCCGCCGAAAAACGCAAGGCGCTCGAAAATGCGCTCTCGCACGACATGCGTCACGTCCGCACGCGCCGCGAACTGGCCCTCCTGGATGGCAAGCTCAAGCCCGAGGACCTGGTCGACCCAAACGCCCTGCCGGCGCCCAGGATGGGATCGGTGCAGGCCGAAGCCGACCGCTTCATGTGCCCCAAGTGCGGCGGACGCATGGCCTTTGCGCCGGACGGCCAGTCGCTGGTGTGCGAGTATTGCACGCGCAACCAAACACTGGGCACAGTCCAGGCCGAGGCCGAGGAGGAGGATTTCATCCTGGCCATGTCCACCCTGCGCGGACACGGCCAGCCGCTGGCGCAGCAGGTCTTCCACTGCGACGGCTGCGGCGCGGAATTCACCCTGCCGCCCACCCTCATCTCAGCCACCTGCCTGTACTGCGGCTCGGCCCACGTGGTCAACCTGGAAAACGCGCACGAACTGGTCGCGCCCGACGCCGTCCTGCCGCACGCCTTCGACCAGAAGCGCGCCGCCCGCCATTTGATCCAATGGGTGGAGAAACACAAGATCACGCCCGAGGCCAAGGTGGAATTGCCGCGCGGCTTGTACCTGCCGATCTGGACCTTCGACCTGGGCGGCCTGATCCGTTACACCGCCGAGCGCGTCGAAGAAGATGAGAATCCCTTCGGCAGAACGCGCCAGTACCGCACCGTGCGCTTTTCAGAGGATTACCCCATCTCGGTCAACGACCAGCCGATTCCCGCCACGCGCAAGTTATCCAAGCCGCTCGGACGCCTGCTGCCGACCTTCGACCTGGCCGCCGCCAAACCGTACGACCCGCGCTACCTGGCCGACTGGCCCGCCGAGGTGTACGACGTAACCATGGGCGACGCCTCGCTCGACGCGCGCGGGCAGGCCTTCAAACGCATGAAGGCCGACCTGCCCAACCTGCTCGGGACGGTCAACCTGATCTCGTCCTCCTCGGCGGGCATGATGGTCGAGTCGTTCAAACTCGTCCTGCTGCCGGTCTGGATGACCGAAATCAGGCAGGCCGGCCAGGAGCACCTCGTGCTGATCAACGGCCAGAATGGAGCCGTCAACGGGGATACGCTCGAAAAGAAGACCGGGTTGTTCGATTGGCTCTCGGACGTGCTGGACGACGATTGACATTTCCCCCCGCCTGTACCTGCCCCTCCTCCATGCAGAATCATGGAGGATTTTTTTATACAGATTGTTTTCCCTTTATCTGCCCAGCCAGCGCCGCGCCGTATCCAGTTCCTGGAAGAAGCGCACCATCATGCCGCGATTGACCGCCACCGTTTCCCAAAAGTACGCATCGGCCTTGAATTTCGGATTGCACACAATGGCAACCTTGACGGTTTTGTGAATCCGCGCGGCGATGCCTTCCGCCGATTGAAAGTTTTCGATGGTGCCCAGGCGGTATTCCAGGCCGGTCTCGTTGCACAGCACGCGCGAACAATCCGCCGCCAGGCAGGCCTCGATGATGGCTTGACCATAGGCCTGGACCTCGGCCAGGCTTTCATCGAAGCCCGAGGCCTCCACCAGGAGCAGGTTGCCCTCCGCTTTGAGCGTGTACCGAATCGACACGGCGACGGCCTATAACTCTTCCACCTGCACCAGCCCGTAGCGCACCGCCATCAACGCGGCCTGGGTGCGGTCATTGACGCCCAGTTTGGCCAGCAGGTCGCTGACGTAGCCCTTGACCGTCATCTCGGTCAACACCAGCGTCAGGGCGATCTCCTTGTTGCTCATGCCGCGCCCGATCAACTTGAGCACCTCGCGTTCGCGTTCGGTCAGGGACCCGAAGGGATCCTCGGGCATGGGCGCGCGGGCCATCAACTTGCGGGCCACGTCGGGATGCAGCTGCGGCCGCCCCTGGGCCGCCCCGCAAATGGCCTCGACCAATTCCCCTCCGCCCATCTCCTTCAACAGGAAGCCGCTGGCCCCGGCCCGCAGCGCCGCAAAGAGATGCGCATCATCGCTGAACGAGGTCAGGATCAGGATTGGCAGGTCGGGGAATTCGGGACGCACCTGCCCCAGCGCGCGCACGCCGTCCATGACGGGCATTTGCAGGTCCATCAGCACCACGTCCGGGGTGTGCTGGCGCAACAGGTCCAGCACCTCGGACCCGTCGGCGGCCTCGGCCACGACCTGCATGTCCGGCTCGGCGTCGAGGGTCATCCGCAGCCCACGGCGCACGATCTGGTGGTCATCGACAATCAGGATTTTGAGCATGGGTCACTCCATCGGGCAGGGAATCGGATCAAGGCATCAGTCGCCTTCGTCGTCCTCGTTCGAGAGGAAATATGTTTGCGCGGGCAGCAGCACGTGCTTGCGCTTCCAGGTGGGGTAGACCGTGGTGCAGTACGAGCGCGGCAGGCGTTTGATGAGCGAAGAGTCGTACAAAAAAATGGAACGGCTGGTGATGCGTTCGATCACCGTCCAATGGTCGTGGTAACCCTGCAAGCCCAGGACGATGGCGCGGCGGGGCCTGCCGTCCAGGAAGTTTTGCATCGACTTCCAGAAGGTGGTCAGGTCGGGGTTGGGCACGCCGCGCCAGGGGATGTTGACCGCGCGGATGCGCTTCCTGCCGACCACTTTGTTCAGGATGCGCAGCATCTCGCGGTGGATGATGCCGTCGATGAGGAATTTGCTCAACAATCCGCGCCGCGCCAGGAAATGAACCAGAGCGTTGAAGAGCGCCTGTGTTTCATCGTCCGACGAGCGGTTGATGATGCGTTCGGCGTTGATGATGCTGTACAGCCCGCACAGCGAATCCAGGCCGCCCTGCTGGAAGGGCGGTAAACTACGTTGCACATTCGTATGATTCACGATCATTCCCTCAATGTGAGATGCGATGTTGCGCATGGGCGCAGGGAGCAAAAGTCTTACAATTCTGCCGTCAGGGTGCCGACCAGGTCATTCATCTGGTCGAGCACGGCTTTGTTGCGGTCGTACTCGGGGCCAAGCTGGGAGAGAAAATCCCTTCTTGCGGCCATGGCCTGCGGAATGTCGTTCGACTCCACCAGGGCCTGGATGGCCTGCATGACCGAGTCAAACCAGGCCATGAAGGGTTTGTACTGCTGGTCGATGAGGTCCAGGTCCGAGTTGGACAGGGCCTGCAGGCTCGTGTACAGGGCGTCCCAGTCCCGGGTGGAACCGAAGCGCGGCTTGCGGTTGAGCATCCGCTGCTGGATGCGCCTGAGCTTGTGACAATGCGTGCGCTCGTCGCCAAAATCGTAGGCGTCATAGGCGTCGCGGAAGTCGTAATAGACCTGGCGAAACTCGCCTGCAAAGACGGCCGGGTCCTCCGGAATGCGCCGCAGCGGGCTGACCAGTTTGACGATGGTGGCGTGCGTTCGGCGCAGTTCGGAGATCAACTCCTGCAAATCGGCGGCCATGCTGGTATTCTCGCGCTCGCGCCGATCCTGAAGGCTCGCAAAGACGTCGACCAGGCTTTTGCCGGTCTCCACCGCCGTGTTGACGGGGTTGAGAAAATCCAGCGGATTGGGCATGCTGCGTGCTCCTGCCAAAAAGGGGATTTGTGCTCCAAGCCCCCACTATACAACAAAATCGAAAAATTGGCGACTGTTGAAAAAAACGCCGCCGGCGGAAACGTTGGCCGGCGGCGGCAAGAGTGCGGCGACGCCCCGTCAGGGCGCGGGCGTGGAAGTGGGGACGGCGGTGAAGGTGGGTGAGACGGTCACGAGCGGGATGTCGGTGGGGATCAGGGCGGGATCGCCCTTCCACGGCAGGTAGGCGGTGAAGGCCTGCATCCCGAAGGTGCTCTGCACCTCCCAGCGCTGCAGGGAGAACAGGTTGCCCTTGCCCTGGTCGGCGGTGTAGCCCAGGCCCATGCCTGCAATATACTTTGCAAAGTGAACGTAGTCGATGGTGCTGCCGTCGGCCTTGCCGAAGGGATAGGCAAAGGTCAGGATGGGCACGCCCAGACGCTTCTCCAACTGCTCCTTCGATTCGACCACCTCGGCGCGCTGGCGTTCAGGATACAGCGGCAGTTCGATGTGATTCATGCTGTGGCTGCCGATCTCCCAGCCGGCGGCTGCCATCTCCTTCACCTGGGCGACGCTGATGTAATTGGGCTGGTCGAGGTAATTGCTGACCAGGTAGAAGACGCCCTTGAAGCCGTACTTTTCCATGATGGGGAAGGCGTTCTCGTACACGTCCACGTCGCCGTCATCGAAGGTGATCAGGAGCGGGCGGGGAGGCAGGTCGGCGCCCTGGGTGACGGCCTTGACCAGCAATTCGGTGGTGATGGTCTCGTAGCCCCAATCGTGCAGGAGTTTCATCTGCTGCTCGAAGCGTTCGGGCGGGACGCGGTAGCGGCTGAAATAGTCGGTGGATTGGATGTGGTGGTAGAGCAGGATCGGGATGACGACCTTACCGGGTCCCTGGGCCACGCGGGTGGTGGTGGGGGCAGGTCGGGG
>JBMOMS010000112.1:2972-14923 GCA_049324895.1 Chloroflexota bacterium | reverse complement strand
TTCCCTCTTCGAGAATATCGCGGATGAACCAATCGCCCATTTTCACGCGTTCCGCCAGGTATTTGGGGGTGTGGACGATCAAATCCAGACCAAAGCGATAATCGATCTGCTGGCAGATCTGAATGGCCTGCTGTATCTCCCTGAGCGGCGTCTCCATCACCACCAGCAAATCCACGTCGCTTTCGGGGCGGGGATTTCCGCGCGCATACGAGCCAAACAGGATGATCTTCTGCGGCTTGAATTGTTCCACAATCTGCTGCACCACCTGGTCGATGGCCGCTTGTGGAATGCGCTTGCGCTTGTCAATCGTCGGTACCTGTATCGTAACCATCTTGCGTTAATTATACAGCCAGTTTCCCCGCAGCCAAAACGAAAGAGACGACCTGCCCCCACAGACCGTCCCAATACCCTCTTTTATTTCGGCAACCCGCTCACCAACTTTCTGCGGTCTCGCGGGCTGCCTCGTATCAATTTCATTGTTTCACATACAATCCATGCAAAACGCCGCCGTCTGAATCGAACTTCTTTTGAACAATCTCGTAGAAACGGCTGTCTTCATGCTCGAAATGACGATACACGGCGAAGGAGATCAGGTCGGCCAGTTGGATGAGACGTGACGCATTGGAATCGAGGAACAAGGGCACTTCTGCAAAATTGCGAATAATCCCCCAGTGATGACCAATGGTTCGAAAATCTGTTGCAAGAGATTGGATCGTGGATTCGTATGTGGATTTGTCGAAGATAATCAGGCCGCGGTGAGTATCCCCACTTCTGTGCAGGCGCATCAGATAATGATCGAAACGGCTGGCTAATTGCTCGAAGGCCATTTCGACAGGATCGCTTGGAGAAACAACTTCCTTGCGAATTACGCTGGCGAAAACCCGGTTGGTCGGGTGTGCTCTTACCAACAGATCCAAGGCGTCTTGAATGGCTTCTACGCGTTTTTCCTTTTCGAAATGACGCCACTTTCCGCGCCCGCTGAGCATGGGGCTGCCGTGCAACTCAAAAGTATTTGGCTCGGCTGGATTGAAACGCTTTGCTATCTGATCAAGCCCGTTTGAAAGCCAATATCCTTGCCTCTCAAAAGCGCAAAACCCTGCCAGGACGAAATGTTTTTGATTTATATCCGTGATATTCCCTGATTCGTCTGCGTATAACAGATACATTTTTCCATCCTTAAAAAAATCAGTCAAGGAGAGACCTTGCTCTCACGGTCTGAAAAGTCAGACCTCTTGACTGCGGGTTCATTATAGGCAGGTTGGCGGCCTGTGTCAAGCGAAAGTCGGCAAAAAGAGGGACGGACTGCCCCCCACAGACCGTCCCAATTACCAATTACTACAACTTCAGGAATCTACTCACCACCCTCGCCGCGGCGGGGCGATCCATATTTTACTGCCACCCATTGCTCCATTTACTGTCAAAGACAATGCCCTGACGGCTGGCGTCCATCACGGGAGCAAGGAAACGCCTGATTACATCCAGGATCGTTTTCATGTCAACGCCTCCACATAAGGGAGCATAACCCGTTCCACACGGTTGATGCGAGCAAAATACATGATTTCACTCGTTGTGCAGCGTCCATTGTGCATACCATCTCGCAGCGCTTCCAATGCGACATCCATGCCAATTTTATTTCTAAACTTGAAACAGTCCGCGATTGTTTTGGCAGCATTGTAAATTTTGACTTCCACATTATCGATTGTGTGTTTTTCAATCCCCGCTTTGAAAGGTTCCGGCGAAATCCAACAGAAACGCGTCGGTGGATATTGTATGCGCGGCTTTTCGGAATCCCTGGGCAAAGCGATGTACACCTCGTATGGAATTTGCGTCGTCAATCGATGAAAATACAAAGCTGAAATCAAACAAATCACGCCTTTTGGAATCCGCAACGAGACAATTGCCAGGTCGGGGTTGCTCCAAATGATTTCATCGGACGTGGAAAGCCGATACAATCCACGCCCTTCTTGAATGACAAGCCCATCATCGCGCATTTTATACAGCGTGCGCGGTTGAATTCCCTCCGCGAAAATTTCCGTGGAGCGCATTACTTTTTTCTTTTCGAAAACCCGAAGCGCCTCTTGAATTGATTTCTGCATAAAATTAACCTTACTTTGTCAATATTGCAGTTAATTTTATTCATACCATCTAAAATGTCAAGGTAAATATGAAAGAGACGGCCTGCCCCCCACACAGACCGTCCCAATTACCACTTACCAATTACCACTTACCAATTACCACTTACCACTTACCAATTTACAACTTCGGGAACCGCGACACCACCTTCGCCGCCGTGGCGGGACGATCCATGACGCCGCCCTGGTGGATGAAGATCGGCGTGTCTACGGCTGTGTAGGCGAAGTCGAGATAGGCCTGGCCCGTCAGGAAGCGCTCGGCGTCGATGGCGCAGGAGGTGACCCAGCCGATGCGTTCGCCGCTGGCATTCACCACCGGGTCGCCGTTGTGGGCCATGCGCACGCGCTGATCGTCGAAGCGGAAGCGCACGGTCACGCCCTTGCGTTCCTTCTCACGCGCCACGTAGGCCTCGCGCCCGATGAACCACGGCTTGTAGGTCTTGACGTACGAGCCAAATCCGCCTTCGGCCACGCCCAGATCGCGCGCGTCGAACTTGCCCGAACCGAGTCCCATCTCGTGACCGTAGAGCGGCAGGCCCGCCTCGGTGCGCAGGGAGTCGCGCGCGCCCAGGCCGATGGGCTTGACGCCGAAGGGTTCGCCCGCTTTCATGACCGCCATCCAAAACTCGGCGGCGCGCTCGGGGTGGACGAACAGCTCGAAGGCCATCTTCTCGCCGGTGTAACCCGTGCGCGAGACGATCAGGTCGAACCCGCCGACGACGGCATCGCACAACTCGGTGCGTTTGAGTTTCAGGATGCGCGCTTTGGTCTCATCGTCCACGCCCATGGCCAGCAGGATGTCGCGGCTCTTGGGGCCTTGCAGGGCGATGTCCACTCTCATAGCGGAACCAGCTTGCGGGTCGCGCAGGTTGCGAATGGCAGCTTCGTATCCGTAGGTGCGCGCCCACGGTCGCCCGTTGTCGATCCGCACCTTCCCATCGCGCACGCTTTCCAACCATGTGCGATCCTTGTCGTCGTTCGAGGCGTTGACCACCACCAGGTAATCCTCCCAGCCGCGGCGATAGACCAGCGTATCGTCGATCACGTCCGCCTCGGGGGTCAGGAAGTGCGTGTACAGGCTCTCGCCGGGCAGCAGTCCGCCGCAGTCGTTGCCGCAGACCGTGTCGAGGAAGGAGGCCGCATCCGCGCCGCGCACGTCGTAGACGCCCATGTGGCTGACGTCGAACAGGCCCGCGGCCTGACGCGTGGCGAGATGCTCCTCCACCACCGACGTGTACCAGACCGGCATCTCCCAGCCCGCGAACGGGATGAGCTTGGCGCCGCTGGATTTGTGCACCTCATACAGCGACGTGCGGCGCAGCACCTCGGCGGGTTCGACCCATTCGAAGGGCGGCAGCGCCGCTTTCTTCGACGTGGGCAGGGTTCCGATAAAGAAGGGTTTGTCCTCGCTGACGGGTTTGGCCTGGGCGGGCGAAGCGTGCTTCGCCCCTACCTTAATTTCGCTGACCATGAACGGCCCGGGCAGGCGTTTGGCGCTGAAGTCCTTGCTCCCGTCCAGGTTGAAGGAGGTGTAGCCGTCCGACAGGTCGCGCAGCCAGGTGGCGACGATGTTCGCCTTGGCGGCGGGCACGGCCAGTTGATAGAAGGTATCGTCCACGTTGGTGAGCGTGCCCTTGACCCTGCCCTTGGGCGTGGAAATCTCGGTGGCCTGACTCGTCCCAGGCTTGAGCGTCGAGAGGTCCGACGAGACGGCATAGTCCAGCATCTGGCGCACGCGGTCGCCGCTCAACTCGTAGGTCGAGATATTATCTCGACCTACCGATTGATCATCAATGAAATAGAAATGCGGATAGCCGCTTTTCTTGAACTTGTAATCAATGCCCGCCTTCTCGGCCAGCTTTCTCACCTTCAGCTTGGCGGCATTCAACACGTTGAAGTCGACCTTGGCGCGGCGCTGTTTGCCCTTGCGGACGGTGTCGACCGAGTGCGGGGCGCAGGCCAGCAGCACGTCGGCCATGATGTCGGCCAGCTCGCGGGTCATCTTCTCGGTGAAGCCGCGCTGCGTGATCCATGGTGTCCCCAGGCGGATGCCGCTCGGGTCCATCGAATTCTTGTCGCCGGGGATGGTGTTGCGGTTGACCACCACACCGACGATGTCGAGGATGCGCGCGGCCTGGTCGCCGCTCAGCTTGGTGCCGTCCTCGCCCTTGATCGAGGTGGTATCCACGTTGACCAGGTGCGTATCGGTGCCGCCGAACGGCACGCGCAATCCGCGCTTGGTGAACTGGTCGGCCATGGCGGCCGCGTTCTTGAGGGTCTGCTCCTGCAACTTCTTGAATTGCCTGGTCTGGGTCAGCTTGAAGGTCAGCGACAGCGCCGCGAAGACGTTGACGTGCGGCCCGCCCTGTTCACCGGGGAAGACGGCCTTGTCGATCTTCTTGGCGATGGCCGCATCGGTGGTCAGCAGCACTGCGCCGCGCGGGCCGTCGAGGCTCTTGTGCGTGGTGGACATGACCACGTGGGCATAGCCGATGGGCGAGGGCACCACGCCCGCCGCGACCAATCCGCCGATGTGCGAGATGTCGGCCAGGAAGTACGCGCCGACCTCGTCCGCGATAGCGCGGAACTTCTTCCAGTCGGGCACCCACGAATAGGAGGAGTAGCCCGCGATCAGCAGTTTGGGTTTGGCCTCCAGCGCCAGCGCGCGGATCTTGTCGTAGTCGAGGCGTTCGTTCGCGTCGATGGTGTAATGCACGGCCTTGAACCACTTCCCCGAGCGGTTGACCGAGGACCCGTGCGAGAGATGCCCGCCGTGCAGCAGGTTGAGTCCCATGACGGTGTCGCCGATGTTGAGCAGGGCCTGGTACACCGCGTTGTTGGCGGGCGCGCCCGAAAGGGCCTGCACGTTGACGAAGATCTGGTCGGCGCTGTAGCCGTTGGCGGCGAAGGTCTCGGCGGCGCGGCGGCGGGCCAGGGACTCGACCACGTCGGCGTATTCCACGCCCTTGTAGTAGCGCGGGTCGCCGCTGCGGCGGTACTGCGCCAGCCGCGCCGGGTAGTCGAGGATCTCGTCCTCGCTCATCCAGCGCGTGTCCTCATCGGGGTAGCCTTCGGCGTAGATGTTCTGGAACGCGGACGAAAGCGCCTCGCGCACGGCCAGCGGCGCGGTCGATTCGGACGCGATCAGGATCAGCTTGCGCGCCTGGCGCTCGGCCTCCAACTGGGTCAACTCGTAGACGTCGGGGTCGAGTTCCTTGAGATTACCGCGGAATAAATAGTCGGGCATTTTTATATCTCCTGGTGGGAAATTCAGCGTTTGGTCTGGCAATTGAATTGTAGGACGGGAAGGGAGGCGGGTCAAGTGAAAAATGACATAAATTATTGGGGCGGGTTTCATTAGAAGTTGGGGCAAGTCTGCCTGGGGGAACACATTCCGTAACCAAATCCCCATGCTCATCCCCAACCCAGCCGCCTGTCCCTCAAGAAACCCGCCATTCTGGTATACTGCCCGTCATCGAAAGATGGAGAGACCTTTATGCCCCGTTTTGAACTTGACATAGATCCCGTGGACCACATCACTGCCGACGCCATCGGCCAGCCCGGCCAGCGCGTCTTTTACATTCACGCCTGGCAGGAGCAGCGCGCCGTGACGGTCATCATCGAGAAGGCCCAACTGTTGTCGCTCACGGTGGGCATCGAGCAGTTCCTGGTGCAGATCATGGAAGCCAACGCCGGCCTGGATGAGGCCAGCGGCGACTACATCGAAGACCAGATGCACATCCACCCGCCGGTGGAGCCGCTCTTCCGTGTGGGCGAGATCGGCCTGGGGTACGAAAAGGCCCGCGACCTGGTGGTGATCTTCGTCAAGGAATTGCTGCTCGAAGGTGTGGACCCCGAGTCGGCGGCGGTGGTGCGTTTTTGGGCCACCCGCACGCAGGTGCGCCGCCTGGCGCGCTGGGGAGTGGAGGTCGCCAATCGCGGCCGCCCGCTCTGTCCGCAATGCGGCCAGCCGATGGAACCCGAAGGCCACTTCTGCCCGAAGAAGAACGGGCACAGGCATTAGTATTTAGTGATCAGTTATCGGTAAACAGTTGACCGCACCAATCCCAACGCCTGACGAAACCATAAAGACTGCCCTTCGACTTGGTGAATTCGAGTTGAAAGGGCAGTTTATGCTTGGCTCCAATTACACCTTCCTTGTGGACGTGACCTACGAGGACAAGGTCTATCCCGCCGTGTACAAACCTTCGCGCGGAGAACAGCCGTTATGGGATTTCCCCGAGAATACGCTGGCCCTGCGCGAGGTGGCGGCCTATCAGGTCAGTGAGGCGCTCGGCCTGTGTTTCGTCCCGTTCACCGTGCTGCGCGCCGAGGGGCCGTTCGGGCCGGGTTCGCTGCAACAGTATATCGAGTACAACCCTGAGTATCACTACTTCAACTTCACGGGCGAAGACAGGAATCTGCTGCGTCCCGTGGCGCTGTTCGACCTGCTGATCAACAACGCCGACCGCAAGGGCAGCCACGTCTTCTTCGAGGAGGGCACACGCAAACTGTGGGCCATCGACCACGGCGTCTGCTTCCACGAAGAGGACAAGCTGCGCACCGTGATCTGGGACTTTGCGGGCCACGCCATCCCCGCAGAATTGCTTGCATCCCTCGAATCTTTCCTCTTTCATCTTTCTTCTGATGCGGCCTATCTCGCTCCCTACCTCAACCCCGCGGAGATCGCCGCCCTGCAAAAACGCGGGGAGCGCCTGCTGGCTGCGCGCCTCTTTCCGCGCCCGCCCGCCGACCGCCGCGCCTTTCCGTATCCGCCCGTGTAAAATACAACGTCATTGCGAGGGCGGCGCACTTCCGCCCGAAGCAATCCCCGACCCAATTAGGAGATTGCTTCGTCGTCGCTCCGCTCCTCCTCGCAATGACATAATTTCTGGAGGCATCATGCACTACAAACTCGCATTCATCGGTTTTGGGAACGTGGCCCGCAACCTGGCTCGGCTGCTGGAACGCAAACGCGCCCGCCTCGAAAAGGATTACGGCGTCACCTTTGCGGTGACAGGCATCGCCACCGGCCGCCACGGTTTTGCCGTCGACCCCAACGGCCTGGACCTGGACAGGGCGCTCGGCCTGGTCGAGGCGGGCGAATCCATCCTTCCTCTTTCCTCTTTCAAAGTCGAAGACTCCCTGTCCGTGATTAAACATTCCCAGGCGGATGTGCTGTTCGAGAACTCGCCCGTCAACGTGGAGACGGGCCAGCCCGCGCTGGATCACATCCGCACGGCGCTGCATTTGGGGATGCACGCCGTCACCGCCAACAAGGGACCCGTGGTGCATGGCTACCGCGAGTTGACCGACCTGGCCGCCGTGAAGGGCAAAACCTTCCGCTTCGAGTCGACTGTGCTGGGCGGGTCGCCGGTCTTCTCGGTTTTCCGCGAGGCCTTCCCCGCCGCCGAACTGCGCGGTTTCAAGGGCATCGCCAACGCCACCACCAACGTGATCCTCTCGCGCATGGAAAACGGCGAGAGCTTCGAGGATGCGGTCCAATTCTGCCAGTCCATTGGCCTGGCCGAGACCGATCCCACCAACGACGTGGACGGCTGGGACGCGGCCATCAAGGTGGCGGCGTTGGTCACGGTGCTGATGGACACACCCTTCACCCCGCAGATGGTGGCTCCGACCGGCATCCGCGGAATCACGCCCGCCATGATCGCGCAGGCCAAAGCCGAGGGCAAACGCTGGAAGTTGGTCGCTTCGGCCAGACGCGACGGGAACGGGATCACCGCCAGCGTCGCGCCCGAACTGGTCGCGCCGTCCTCGCCGCTGTACGGCATGATGGACTCGTCGACCGGCCTGAGCTTCGAGACCGACGTGCTGCCGTATTATTCGATCACCGTCTCGGAAAGCCCCAGCCTGCGCGGCGGCCCCGAGGAGACCGCCTACGGCCTGTTCGCAGATTTTGTGAACATTGCCCGCCGGTAAGGCGAGATAGTATCCCGCCCTACAATGCACATCATCTACCTCGCACTGGGCACCAACCTGGGCGACCGTCCCGCCAACCTGCGCGCGGCCCTGCAGGCCCTGTCGCCCGAGGTGCGCGTGCGGGCCGAGTCGCGCATCTACGAGACGCCGCCCTGGGGCTACGTGGACCAACCCGCTTTCCTGAACATGGCCGTCGAAGCGGAAACAGGCCTGGGTCCAGGGGCTTTGCTCGACCACCTGAAACGGATCGAAGCCGGGGCGGGGCGCGTTCCCACCTTCCGCTATGGGCCGCGGTTGATCGACATCGACATCCTGTTCTACGACGACCTGGTGCTGGATTCCGACCGCTTGACCATCCCGCATCCGCGCCTGCACGAGCGCGCCTTTGTGCTTGCGCCGCTGATGGACCTGGCGCCCGGGCGCGTACATCCCGTGCTGGGGCGCAGCCTGGCCGACCTGCTGGCCGGGCAGGATCAAAGCGGGATTAAGTTGTACGAATAACTGGGTATAATGTGCGCAACCTTTGGTATTGCCATGAAATCCCAGAACCGCAACCTTGAAAGGAGGGCCACGTGACCACAAACCCAGCCCCGTTCTTTCGCCCGCTCAGCCTGGGGGAAGTGCTCGACCAGGCCATTCGCATCTACCGCCGTAAGTTCCTGACCATGATCGGCATCCTGGTCATTCCGTTTTTTCCGATCATCGTGATGCAGGCGGTCTCCTCCTATTTGATGGTGGATGCCACCCGCACCCTCGATTCGTCCAATGTCTTTGAGAACACCGCCTATTGGATGGGCCTGGCCGGGGCGTACGGCGTCGCGATCCTGCAATACTTCCTGGTGCAGGGTGTGGGCGGCGCGGCTGTGACCCGCGTGGTGGCCGACCATTACGCCAACCGTCCGACCGGCATCCTGGATTCCTATCGCCAGGCCGCCCCCAGCCTGGGCCGTGTGATTGTGGCCCAACTGGCCCTGGCCCTGGTCTTCCTGGGCGTGTTTGTCTGGCTGGTCATTCCCTGCATTGGATGGTTCAGTGGGCCGGGCATGATCTTCTTCCTGGCCTCTGTGGTGGCGCCGCTGCTCGTGCCCATTGCGATCCTGGAAAAGAAGGGCGGATTCGGCGCCTTCCGCCGCGCCTGGGACCTGGGACGCAGCCGCTTTTGGTGGCTGATGGGCTTTGCCTTCGTCCTGTCGCTGCTGGGACAGTTGCTGGTGGCCGTTCCGATCTACCTGGTCAATTTCCTGGTCAATGTGCTGGCCGGCGCCCAGTTGGGCGCGGACCAGGCTGCGCTGATCACCAGCCTGGTCTCCTCGCTGACCAGTTTCGCCACCGGCCTGCTGTTCATGCCGCTCAGCATGACCGCCATGATCGTGGTGTACTTCGACCTGCGCGTGCGCTCCGAGGGCCTGGACCTGGCCATGCAGGCCGCCAGCCAGGCCGACCCCGAGGCCAACATCGTCACCCTGGCCGAGACCACGCCCAGCGCCCCGCTGGGAAGTTTCATGACCGGCACCGACGTGGCCTACTTCATCCTGCTTTCGATGATCTTCCTCGCGCTGTACTTCGCGTTGGTTTTCCTGTTCGTGGCCCTGATCTTCGGGCTTGGTTCCCTGGCGGGCGCGGGTTTCTAGGAAGAACATGCGCTCCCTGCGGTCGATCCTGCTGGTCCTGTTTCTGGCGCGACTCCTCCTGCCCGGGGGAGCCGCGCTGGCCGCGCAGCGGGAGGGCCTGCTCTCCCTGTTCGAGTACTGGCAGTTGGTGGAGCACACGCGGCAGGTCGTGGCGGGACTGCAAACGATGCCCGAGGACGCCATCCGCCCGGCGCTGGATGAACTGGCCGCCGAGTGGCAGGCGGTCAACCAGGTGCGGCTCGACGATGGCGCGCTCCTGACCGTGGACAACAGCCACCTGGTTCAAGCCCTTCAAAACGGGGATAAGGCGGACCTGGAGGGCATTAAGACCATGCTCGAAACGCTGCTCGAAGCGCACAGCCGCTACCCGTCCAGCCTGTTCACCTCCGCCGACCTGAAGCCCCTCCAGGCCATCCTGGTTGACCCGCAATTTCAACGCTCCGAGCCGCCGGAGAATCCCATCGCAAAATGGTTCGACGAACAGTGGCAGCGCTTCATGCGCTGGCTGGCCGGCATCTTCGGCGAGGATAACCAAGTGACGGTGACGGTCAGCGAGGGGGCGTTCGAGGTCATCCCCAGCCTGGCCACCATCCTGCTGGTTCTGGCGCTGGCCTACGTCTTCCGCAGCCTGTTCTTCGATCTTGCGGCGGAGGCGAGCCTGGCGGGCGGGGACGAAGAGGGCGGCGAACCCATCACCGCCGAGCAGGCCTTCGCGCGCGCCCAAAGCCTCTCGCGCGGCGGGGACTATCGCTCTGCGGTGCGCTACCTGTACCTCTCCTCCCTGCTGCTGCTGGACGAGCGCGGGATGCTGCGCTACGACCGCTCCAAGACCAATCACGAGTACCTGCGCAGTGTCGCGGGCCAGCCCGAACTGGCCGAACCGCTGCGCGAGGTGGTCGACGTGTTCGACAACGTCTGGTACGGCTATCACAGCGTGGACGAGGAATCCTTCCAGCATTACAGCCGGCGCGTGGAAGAACTCAAGGAGAAGAAGCCGCAATGAGGCCCTCCCGCGATAGCTGGCTTGGCCTGGGCCTGGTCCTGCTGCTGATCCTGGTCATGACCGCCGCGGCCATGCAGCAGCAGAACGCGCAGGCCATTCCATACCTCAGCACCTCCAACGCTCCCGATGGCACGCTGGCCCTGAAACTATGGCTGGAGCAGCTCGGCTATCCGCTGCGGAAAGAGACTGTGGCAGACTTTGCGCCGCCCGACGACACCGATATTGTGCTGATGCTCCAGCCGCTGGGCGAGGTTTCCTACGGCGAGTGGAAAACGCTCAATAGCTGGGTGGAGGAGGGCGGGACCCTGATCGCCGCCGGCGACAACCTGGCGGCCCGCAGCGTCTTTGCCTACTACGATTTCAATCGGGAATTCCTGCCCAAGGCCGCCCCGCCGCTTTCGGCGCACACGCCCCTGCTGGCTTCCCCGCCCCAACTCGACCCGGCCAGGTTCGATGCGCTCTACGGCCTGACCAGCGAGCGCCGCGATTACGTCACGCACATCGCCCACGAGGGACACCCGATCATCGTCTCGTTCGAGCAGGGCAAGGGGCGGGTGATCCTCTCGACCACGGCCTATCCGTTTTCGAACGACGGCCTCAAAGAGGACGGCAATGCGGAACTGGCGCTCAACCTGGTCAGCCTGGCGGTGGAGCGCGGTGCGGTCTGGTTCGACGACTGGCATCACGGCCAGCAGGGCGCCGACATTGTCGGGCCGGGGGCCTGGCTGCGACGCACGCCCCTGGGGCACGCGCTGCTGTTCATCCTGGGCGCGATCTTCCTGGCGCTCATCCTTCAGGGACGCGGCTTTGGGCGGCCAATCCCCCTGCCGCACGAGATCAAACGCCGCGGCCCGCTGGAACACGTCACCGCTGTGGCGAACCTCAACCGCAAGGCCGGACACCGCGCCGCTGTGCTGGCGCATTATCACCGCCAACTCAAACGCCACCTCGGCAAACGTTACCGCCTCGACCCGGCCCTGCCCGATTTGGAATACACGCGCGTGCTGTACAGCTACAACCCCGCCATCAACGAGCAGGAATTGTTTTACCTGCTGACGCGCCTCTCGCAGAAGAACGTCAGCGACGGCGAGTTGGTCAAGCTGGCCGACGAAGCCGCGAAGTGGATGACGGATAAATAAAAAGCCTTGCGAAGGTTTGGACAGTGACAATCAATATGGGCGCGACCCTGCATCGATTTGAAAAGATACACCACGCCGTGCCATAACCTTCGCAAGGGTGTAGTTA
>JBMOMS010000112.1:0-2872 GCA_049324895.1 Chloroflexota bacterium | reverse complement strand
GCCATAACCTTCGCAAGGGTGTAGTTAGTCAAGCTGGATGACGAAGCCGCGAAGTAGATGATGGAATGCTAGACCATTACGTACACTTGAGGTCAATTTTTTCATGCCAATTGAACCGCAACCACCCCGCTATGTAGTTGAAACATCAGGCGATAAGCTAATAATTATCATTCCCTCCACAAAAGGGGTTATAACTTTACTCCCAGGGATTCTTCTCTTGATCATTTTTATCTTCTTTACAAAAGTTCTTTATGCTGCATGGCAGACAACACATAATTTTCTAATTAACATTTCTACTCCACCAGAAAACACTAAAATTTACATCGCCATAATTGTTTTTATCGTATTTTTTTTGGCATTTACATTGTTCATTGCTCTGCCTGCAAGCCTGGTTATTTTCAGAGGATTATGGATAACGACGGGCAAAGAAATCATAACTATTGGCCAGAAATTGACCGAGATCTCATATCGCACACTTCTTGCCAATAAATCAAAAGAATATTGGTCAGATCACATAGTCGACCTAAGGATTGATAAACCGCTTTTGTCCGATAAGATAATTAAGTTTGACTATGGTTCTAAAACTTTCGCTTTTGGCAAAGAACTTACTGAAGCAGAAGCGGGACAAATAATCGCTATTATCAAAATGTATATTCGACCCACAAGTTTACGCTCGTAAGGTTGAACCGAAAAGGAGCCTTCATGAATCTCACCGATCTTCGCACCATGTTCGAACGCCTGCGCGCGGAAGCGGGCAAAGTCCTGGTTGGGCTGGATGCCCCCTTCGAATTGCTGGTAGTGGCGCTGTTCAGCAACGGCCACGTCCTGCTCGAAGGCGTGCCGGGCACGGCCAAGACCCTGATGGCCAAGACGCTCTCGCACATGGTGCAGGCCCAGTTCACGCGCATCCAGTTCACGCCTGACCTGATGCCCTCCGACATCCTCGGCACCAGCGTGTTCGACATGAACACGGCGCGCTTCTTTCTCAAGAAGGGTCCCATCTTCACGCAGCTGCTGCTGGCCGACGAGATCAACCGCGCGCCCGCCAAGACCCAGTCCGCGCTGCTGGAGGCGATGGAGGAGCGCCAGGTCAACCTGGAAGGCGAGCGTCATCTGCTCGCTTCGCCCTTCATGGTCATCGCCACGCAGAATCCCATCGAATACGAAGGCACCTATCCGCTGCCCGAGGCGCAGCTCGACCGCTTCATGTTCAAGGTGCTGGTGCCCTACTCGCCCGTCGACGTGGAAGTGGAGATCCTGCGCCGCTCGCACCAGGGCTTCAACGCCCACGACCTGGCCAGCGCGGGCCTGACCGCGGTCATCAGCGCCGAACAGGTGGCGGAGATCCGCGCCCTGATCCAGAGCGTGACCGTGGAGGACGGCATCCTGACCTACATCGCCAACCTCAACGCCGCCAGCCGCCGCTCGCCCGACCTGGTGCTGGGCGCATCGGCCCGCGCCGCCACCCACGTCCTGGCTGCGGCCAAAACATTTGCCGCCCTGCAGGGACGCGACTTCGTCACGCCCGACGATGTCAAGTTCATCGTGCCGCCCGTTTTCCGTCATCGCATCCTGCTCAAGCCCGAGGCCGAGATCGAAGGCCTCGATGCGGACGGCGTCATTCAGCGCATCCTGGGCCAGGTGGAAGTACCGAGATAATGATCCCGACCACGCGTGGAATCCTGATCCTGCTGCTGGCCGCGCCGATCCTCGCGCTCGGGACCTGGTGGCGCGGCATGGAATGGGTCGGCTGGGGCTATGCCCTGGTCGCACTCGTCCTGTTCGCGCTGGACTGGCGGCTGGCGGGGCGCGTCGAGCGCTTCGAGGTGGGGCGGCATCACGACACCAAACTCTCGCTGGGCGCGGAGAACGCGGTCCTCGTCAGCGTGAGGAATCGCTCCAGGCGCGGAACCAAATTCACGCTCCGCGATGAAGCGCCCGAGGCCTTCAAGATCGAGACGCGCACGCTGGAGGGCGAAGTCCCGCCGCTGGGAAAATGGCAGGGCACCTATCACCTCCAGCCGCTGCGGCGCGGCGACTATCGCTTCGGCGACCTGCACCTGCGCTGGTTCGGACCCCTCGGGCTGGTCCAGCGCCAGGGACGGATTCCCGCCGCCGAGCCGGTCAAGGTGTATCCCAACCTGCTCGACGTGCGCATGTATGATCTGTTGCTGCGCAAGAACCGTTTACAGGAGTTGGGCCTGCGCACCACGCGCATGTTCGGGGAGGGGACCGAGTTCGAGCGCCTGCGCGAGTACCTGCCCGATGACGAGTACCGCCGTATCAACTGGAAGGCCACCGCCCGCCGCCATCGCCCCGTGACCGTGCAGTACCAGACCGAGCGCAGCCAGACCGTCATCGCCGTGCTGGATACGGGTCGCATGATGCAGGCGCCCGTGGCCGACATCGCCAAGCTGGATTATGCCGTCAACGCAGTGCTGTTCCTCTCCTACGTGGCGACGGGCAAGGGCGACCGCGTAGGTGTGATGACCTTTGCCGATGACGTGGGCCACTACCTGGCCCCGCGTCAGGGCCGCGGACAGTTCTATCGCACGCTGGAAGTGCTGTACGCCGTGGACGCCCAGCAGGTGGAGCCGAACTATCGCAAGGCGCTGACCTACCTGGCCGTCAAGCAGCGCCGCCGCGCGCTGGTGGTAATCTTCACCGACCTGACCAGCGGCCTGAGCATGGACTCGCTCGTGGCGCAGGTCTCCCTGCTGGCGCGCTCCAGCCTGCCGCTGGTGGTGACCATCAGCGACCCCGACGTGTACGCCGCCGCCCACCAGCGTCCGCGCGATTCGCTGGCCGTCTATCAGCGCGCCGCCGCGACACAAATCCTCGACGAGCGGCGCGTGGTGCTGGAGACGCTCCA
>JBMOMS010000111.1:0-15223 GCA_049324895.1 Chloroflexota bacterium | reverse complement strand
AGAGAATGGAGGGCGGTTATTGGGAAGCTGTGTTTTTTGGTGGCAGAGTAAACAATATATCGCGGAAGAGAATGTAACGGAATGCGATCAGCAGAAAAGTGATTATGGCGAGGATGATACTGGCAAGAAAATATTGCGATCCCACCTCTGAGATATTTGTCAATTCCGCTTGTACGGTGAGTTCAACCATGCAGACAAAATGAAGAGTTGTAATAGGTCCCAGGAGCATTAAAACCCAGATGACAACAATACCTAAAAGACAACTAAAAATGAAAGTGTTCAAAAGAGAAATTCTATTGATAATGAGCAGCGAAACAATCAAAACTAAAAAATCAAGGATGACTGTAAAGAGGATGACCGCCAGGAACAAATTTGCGGCCTCGACATTCTTTTCAATGGCTGATTTTCTTGTCAAAAGTTCATTGTGCATGTAAGTAACTTCACCGGCAGCAATGCAACGATAACCATTTTTTTGGAATACCGACATGTGAGGTTCTTCATTCAAACCAGTTTTGGCCGTGGGTGTGAACAAATAAAGGTTAGGATCGTCATCAAAACTTAGAACCGAAAGCTCCCAACTGAACTCGGGTTGATATCGATTTATCAAGGAAAATGCCGCGATTATGAAAAACAATGGAAGGATATTGTATGCAGCTATCTTTCTAAGCATGGTTTCCTCCTTCTGTTCGATATGGCTTTCAGTCTGATAACGGGTGTGTGCTGGCGGTTCTACACGTACTTCGGTCTGCGCTTTTCCAGAAAGGCCGCCACGCCCTCTTTGTGCTCGGGGTTGTGACTGGCGACTTCCTGAACCTGGCCTTCGTATTCGAGGACTTCTTCCAGGTTGGGATACATGGCGCGGTTGAAGGCGCGCTTGGTCAGACCATAGGCGCCCACGGGACCCTGGGCCAGCATCGCCGCGATCTGGGCCGTTTCTGCGCTGAAAGAGGCGGCGGGGACCACGCGGTTAACCAGGCCCCAATCCAGGGCTTGCTGGGCGGAGATGGGCGCGTTGGAGAAGGTGAACTCGGCGGCGCGGCCCAGGCCGATCAGCGCGGGCAGCAGCAGCGAGACGCCAGAATCGGGCGCGAGGGCAATGCCGTTGAATCCGACCACGAAGTTGGCCGTCTCGGAGGCGATCCGCAAGTCACAAGCCAGGGCGATGCCCAGCGAGGCGCCCGCGCATGGGCCGTTGACCGCCGCGAGGACCGGTTTCTCGATCTGGCGCAGAAGCAGCACGAGCGGATTGTAGGTCACGCGCAGGTGTTCGAGATACGAGAGCGATTCGCCGCCCGCGCGCATCTCCTCGATGTCCTGGCCCGCGCTGAAGACGCGGCCCGCGCCGGTCAACACGATGACACGCACCTCGGGGTTTTTGGCCGCCTCGCGCAGGGCCTTGAGCAGGTCGGCGGTCAGGGAGGCGTTGAAGGCGTTGGCGCGCTCGGGGCGGTTGAGGGTCAGGGTCAGGACATGGGCTTGGAGGGTGGAGAGAAGCTGGGTGGACACGAATCATCCTTTTTGGGGAATTGTACAACACTTCAGTCCAGGCGGTATTCCAGGATGGCGCGATTCATGGGAACGTTCAGGAAGGCCGCCCGCATGTCTGGGTGGCTGATGCGCCCCGCCTGTTCGCCCAGCACGCGTTGAGCCTGTTCGAGCAGCGTGTATTCCCGCGGGTCGTTCAGGGCGTGCAGCGCCGTGATGCAGGCGAGATAGGCGCGCATGGGTTCGTTGGCCATTTCCAGGTAGGGACGGTCGCGCAGGGCCGCCAGCGTTTCTTCCAATTCTGCGCGTACCTCTGGCAGGCGTCTGTGAAGGTGGTGGAGGGCCACCAGTCCGCAGATGGATTCGATGTACAGTGGGACCTGCCCGATCTCGCGGCGCAGTGTCAGCGCCTCGCGATAATTCGCGGCAGCCTGTTCGAATTGTCCCAGCGCAGTCTGGATGTTGCCCAGGTTGGTGAGGGCATAGGCCTGCACGTAGCGGTTGTTGAGGGAACGGGCGATCTCCAGCGCTGCGCTGGATTGCTCCAATGCAAGTTGATTCTGTCCGCGCGTGTGGTTGATCTGCCCGTAATGCGAGAGGGCCATGCCTTCCTGGCGCAGGTTCCCAATCTCCCTGTAAACGGCCAGGGCCTGTTCCATGCGTTGGGCGGCGGACTCGAAGTTCCCCACGCTGTTGTCCACCAGTCCCAGGTTGAGGATGGCGTTGCCCGCGTAGAAGCGCTGTCCGACCTTTTCGCTGATCTCCAGCGATTGCTGGAAGAAGAGTTGGGCATTCCACAGGTCGCCCTGATCCGAGTAGTTGGCGCCGATGTTGCCGAGCAGCATACTCTCGCCCTCGCGGTCGCCGATCAGGCGGCACAGGTCGATGCCGCGCTGGAAGCAAGCCTCGGAACTGGGGTAATCGCCCAACTCAGCCTGGACACTGCCCAGGCGGTTGAGCATCTCGATCTCCAGGCGCTGCTGCCCGCCGATCTCCGCCGCGATGGATAAGGCCTGTTCGATGGAAACGCGGCCCGCCTGGAGGTCGCCCTCGAAATACTGGCAGGAACCCAGGCTGGACAGGGCGCGGGCCTCACTGAGGCGCAGTCCGTTTTGGCGGCTGATCTCGATGCCCTGCTGCAACACCTGCACGGCCTGGTCGGAATTGCCCTGGTAGACAAGAGTCTGGCCCCACAGGGTGAGTGCGTCGGCCTGGCCTTGCGCATCCCCCGCCTCCCGCGCCAGGCGCACCGCCGTTTCGGCATGGAGGATGGCCTGCGGGTACTGGCTGGTCAGCATGGCATGGTTGGCCTGCCGCAGCGCCGCCGTGATGCGCTGCTGTGAACTGCCCTGCGCGGCCAGCCCCGCCATCTCTTCCAGGTCATGGGATTGGGCCTCGCGCTGTCCCAGGGTGCTGTAGACCTTTTCACGCGCAACCAGGATGTCAAAGCGCCGGTCGGGACGGTTTGGCGGAGTCAGGTCGAGGGCGCGGCCCAGGTGGCGCAGGGCCTCCTGGTTGGAATATTTGTTGGCGGCGTGGACTCCTGCCTTGAAGAAATACTCGGCGGCCCGCTCCCCATCGTTGGCGGCCTCCAGGTGGACGGCGATCACACCGTCGAATTCATCCGACCAGTCGACGGTATGTTGGATGTACCATTCGGCCGCCAGGCGGTGATACAGCCGCCGTTTGCGCAGCAGGGTGGTCTCGTAGGCCACATCGCGCAGGATGGAATGTTTGAAGATGTATTCGAGGGTCTCCTCGAAGCGCGATATCTTTTGATGAAAGACCAGTTCGCGCATCTCCAGGTTGTTGAGGCTTTCTTTCAAATCGACGGGCTGGGGTTGGGGCAATTGCCTGCCCATGTATTGCAGGGCGCTCTGCCAGAAGGTGCGCCCCACCACCGCGGCCTGCTGCAGCAGCTCGTTTTCGGCGGTGGGCAGGTTCTCCAGGCGGGTTTGCAACACCTCCATCAGCGAGGACGGGATGTGCCATTGCAATGCGCGCCCGTCGGCGATGCGCCATTCACTGCCGTCTGTGAGGATGACCCCGTCATCCATCAGCATCTTGATCAGTTCCTCGACGTAGAAGGGATTGCCGTCCGATTGGGCGGCGATGGCTTGGCGCAGTTCGGGCGGGAGGTCGCGCACGCGGCTGAGCAGGCTGTCCACCAGCGCGAGGCAGTCGGCCTGGTCGAGCGGCCCCAGGTCGATGCGGACATGGCGGGGCTGCTCCAGCCAGGCGGGGAAATGCTCGGCCAGCGCGGGGCGGGCCGTGGCCAGCAGGAGGAGGGTTGCCCCATCCGTTTCGCGCAGCAATTGCTGGATGAATTCCAGCGAGCTGCGGTCGGCCCAGTGCAGATCGTCCAGTGAGATGACCAGCGGGCGCTGGGCGGCCAGGGCCTGGAAATACTGGAGCAGATAGCGCAGGCCGCGGTCGCGCACCTGGCGCGCATCCGTCAGGGCGGCCTGAATATGCGGGCTGGCGCGCAGGTCGAAGCCGAGCAGGTAGCCGATGAAGTCGGCCTTCATCCCGCCTTCGGGGTCATCCAGCACGGCCTGGAGGCCGTCTGTCAGTTTGGCGCGGGCCTGCTCGGGGGAGTCGCTTTCCTGAATCTCGAAGCGGCGCATGAACAGGTCGCGCAGGAAGGAGTAGGGTGAATGTTGGATGCTTGGATGTGAGCGCGCCCGGAAATAGGTGATGCGCTGCGGCAGCAGGTCGAGCCAGTCTTCCACCTCGAACAGCAGGCGCGACTTGCCAATGCCCGCCTCGCCCACCAGGGTGACGGCCAGGCCGCGCGTTTCGGCGACGGCGGATTCGAAGCCTTGCTTGATCTTGCCCAACTGGGCGCGGCGTCCGACCAGGGGTGGGATGCCGCCCTCCAACCCGCGCGTCAACGAGCGGAAGGGACGCTCCCGCCGCCGCAGGACGCGATAGGCCTGCACGGCTTCGTCCCGCCCCTTGAGTTGCAGCGCCTCGACTTCCTCCACCTCGAAGATGCCGCGGGTATGACGATAGGTCGATTTCGAGATCAGGATTTCGCCCGGCTGGGCCGCGGATGCCAGGCGGCTGGCCACGTTGACCGTGTCGCCGATGGCAGTATATTCGGCCTTGCTGCCCACCGCGCCCACCAGCGCCGGGCCGGTGTTGATTCCGATGTGCAGACGCAGGGCCTGGCCGCGTTCGCGGAAGAAGGCCCCCATTTGATCCTGCAAGTCGAGCGCCGCCAGCACGGCCTGCTCCGGGTCGTTCTCGTGGACGGTGTGCAGGCCCCAGACCGCCATGAGCGCGTCGCCGATGTGCTTGTCCACCGCGCCGCCGCAGCGCAGGACGACCGCGTCCAGCCGCGACCATAGCTCGTTCAGCAGGTCGGTGACCTCCTCCGCGTCGGCCCTTTCAGACAGGCTGGTGAAACCCGAAAGGTCGGCAAATAAAACTGTAACCTGCCGCCGCCTTTGTTCCGGGACAGGCGAGGGCAGGTTATCCAATTCTTTCATCAGGGCGGCGATGGCAGTGTCCGCCGCTTCATCTCCCAACAGCACACGCTGGGCTTCGATCTGCTGGATGGTGTTGCGGATTTGCTCTGCGGTTTTCATTCTGCCTCCACCGCCGTTCAGGAGAAAACATTCGCAAGGGATTCGGGTACGTTATGAGTTTTGGGAGTCGTCCGCCTCATCGTCTTCGTCGTCGGTGTAAAACTCATATTCCACCTGCTCCTTGTCGAGATAGACCCACAGGAGCAGCACATGGCCATCCTCGGTTTCCACGTTGCGCGCGGCCAGGATGGGGGCGGTCTGTTCGAGACCGATGTCGTTGCGGTAATGAAGGCGGATGGGTGCCTGGTTATGCCAGGCGCGATAGCAGCGCTCCACCAGCGCGGGACCGTTGAAGGTGCGCAGGCGGGTGAGCGCGGGGACGGATAATTGCGGGCCTTCGTTCAGGCCGAGCGCCCAGCCATCCTGTGAAATTTCAAAGATGGGCGGGGGTCCTTCGATGATTGTGATTTTGTCATCCATGATGTTTACCTGTATGGCGGGAATATACCATACAATGCCCACTTGTCGCTTTCAATTGCACATCAGAAGTTCATTAGAGAATTTGTCTGGAAGTATAATTATTCCATGTCCAAACTCACCCCCAAGATCATCCTCGAAGGCACACGCCTGACGTTCAAGACTGAGATTGCATTCGAACTCAACGAGCATCCGCGCGTGGTGGGGCCGCGCAAATACCGCTACCATTCGCCGCTCATCTCGGCGGAGTGGTGTGCGTTCACCAATTTCCCCTGGGGCCGCGGGCCGATCAACTTCGAGCCGCACGAAGAGGCGCTGGCAATGGAGACCTATGCCACCTGGGTGCGCCTGTTCGAGTTGCAGCGCTATTACTCGTGGATCGTGGACCGCTTCCACATTTCCACGCGCGCGTATCAGTTGCAGACCTACCACAGGGATTACGATTTTCGCTGGCTGGAGGAACGCCTGGCCCCGCTCAATTTTCGGATGGTGCTGCTGACGCGCTCGCCCGAGTCCTTTGCCGCCGCGCGCGCGGAGCGGCTCAAGGTGTCGGGCAATCCCTCGCAGTACGACAACCTGGATGTCTTCATCGAACAGCAGGAACTGATGCGCCGTCTGGCGCGCGAGTCCATGCTGCCTGTGCTGGAGGTCGACATCTCGGACAATCATGTTCCTGCCGCCGTCGAGCGCATCGCCGACTGGATGGAGGCGACGGGCGGACTTTACATGTAGGTCGAGATATTATCTCGACCTACAAAGACCTCACGATCTCCTTCACCAACCCAGGCCCGCGATAGATCAGGCCTGTGTAGACCTGCACCAGCGCCGCCCCCATGTCGAGGCGGCGTTTTGCATCCTCGGGACTCATGATGCCGCCCACGCTGACGACGGGGAGTTGGCCGTCCACGCGTTTCACAACCTGATGGAGAAAATCTTCACTGCGGACCCGCAGCGGGGCGCCGCTCAAGCCGCCTGACTCGCCCTTTTGGTTGGAGCGCAGTCCCTCGCGTGCCAGGGTCGTGTTGGTGGCGATCACGCCGTCCATGTGGGTGCGCAGGATCACATCCAGGGCGTCGTCCAATTCTCCTGCGGCGAGGTCAGGCGCGAGCTTGACCAGCAGCGGGACTTTCTTCTCCCAGCGTTTTTCCTCCAGCATGCGCTGTTCGTGCAGATGGGTCAACAGCGACTCCAGGGCGGCGCGTCCCTGCAACTGGCGCAATCCCACCGTGTTGGGCGAGCTGACGTTGATGGTCAGGTAGTCTGCCAGACGCGAGAAGTTTTGCAGCAGGGCAAGGTAATCGTAGACGGCGTCCTCGTTGGGCGTGTTCTTGTTTTTGCCGAGGTTGACCCCCAGCACCGCGGCGGTGCGCCGCGCATGGGCCACGAAGAAGCGCGGGCGGAACCCGAAGGCGCGCTCGACCGGGCCGACGTACAGGTTCGGGTCGAGCTGGGTCTGCACGAACTCGGTACCGCGGCTGGGAAATCCCATGCGGTTGATGACGGCTTCATCCTCCACCAGGCGGAAGACGCGCGGTTTGGGGTTGCCTTCCTGCGGCAGCGGCGTGACCGTGCCGATCTCGATGTGGCCGAAGCCCAGCGTGTCCAGCCCGTGGATGGCGACTCCGTCCTTGTCGTAGCCGGCTGCCAGCCCCACAGGATTCTTGAACTTCAGCCCGAAGACTTCCACGGGCTTGGCGGGCGCCTTGAAGATCTGCGTCAGCAGCCAGCCGACCGGGCGCACGCCTCCCGCCAGGCGGATGGCGCGCAGGGTCAGTTCATGGGCTTGCTCGGGGTCGAGCCGAAAGAGGAGGGAGCGAATGGAGTCATACATCAGCGGGTCTGTTTGCCTTGTTTCAACATCTGGATGGTTTTCAGGATGCGCGCCTGGCGGGTCTCGGCCTTTTTGGCCTCGTCGATCCAAGTCACGTATTCCCGTTTGTGAGTGTAGGATAGTTTATCAAAGATCGCGGCTGCTTGCGGGTCCCGTTTTAATTCCGCGGCCAGCCCGGGCGGGACCTCGACCACGCGCTCTTCCAGGTCAGCTTCAACCGTCAACTGGATTTCGTCCCCGAAGGTCTTGCCGACCTGCTCGCGAATCTCCTTTCGGATGCCCAGGATATGGAACTCCGTCCCCACACTTGCACCTGGCGCACACCTGCCTGATTTGCCAAGCAAATCACGGGCGGTGCCAGGGAGTGCAGGTGTACGTACCAATGTGCCGCGATATTCGACGCCCTCGATCCACGCCTTGACCTTGGGCCGCTTCGAGCCGAAGGCCGCCTCCACGTCGAAGGGGATTTCCACGTACGCGCCGCCGCCCTCATCCGTGTGTTGGATGATGGCCGTGAAGGTGTGAATTGTGGACATGCAAACTCCTGATTTTGACAAATTAAGTAATGTGTACTATACTAAATTCATGAAAATTGAGCGAACCATACTTCACTATATTCAAAAAGAGTTGGATTCCGAGCCGAAAATCATTCTTCTGTATGGGCCTCGGCAGGCAGGTAAGACCACCTTGATCCAGCAGGTGCTGGAGGAGACGGATTTGCCTTTCATCCAGTTCAACGGGGATGACCTGCGCACCCAGGATCTGTGGGGCCGCGCCGAGCTTGACCGCCTTCAGATGGTCGTTGGCGACAAGCGTCTGCTGGTCATCGATGAAGCCCAGCGCATCGAGAACATCGGGCTGGCGTTGAAATTGGTCTTTGACCACGCGCCCATCCACATGATCGCCAGTGGCTCGGCCTCCTTCGACCTGGCCAGCAAGGTCAACGAGCCGCTTACCGGGCGGGCTACCACCTTTACATTGTATCCATTTTCGTATATGGAGGTACCCATCCAGCCTCCAACCATCTCAAACAGCGAAAGGTTGGAGGAATTCCTGCGTTTTGGGATGTATCCAAAGGTATTCAGCCTTTCCATGGAAGAAAAGGAAACCTACCTGTACGACCTGATCAATAATTACCTGTATCGCGACATTCTGACCTTCGAGCAGGTGCGCAAACCCAAAAAAGTGCTTGACCTGTTGACTTTGCTGGCCTTGCAAATTGGCTCAGAGGTCTCGACCACGGAACTGGCGGCCCATCTCTCGATTTCGAAATTGGTGGTCGAAAAATATCTCGATCTTTTGGAGAAAATGTTCGTCATCGTCAACCTGCGCGGGTTCAGCCGCAACTTGCGCAAGGAGGTCTCGAAGGCCTCGAAATATTATTTCGTCGACCTGGGGTTTCGCAACGCGCTCATTCGCAATTTCAACCCCCTTCCCCTGCGCTCCGATGTTGGGGCGTTATTCGAGAATTTTGCCATTGTGGAACGCATGAAGTCCCACCTGCACCAGCGCCGATATGCAAATTTTTATTTTTGGCGCACCTATGACCAGAAGGAAATCGACCTGGTCGAAGAACGGCAGGGTCAACTGAATGCTTTCGAATTCAAGTGGAAGGATGGTACATCCCGCTCCGCGGCGGCTGAAGAATTCACCCGCGTGTATGATAACAGCCATTTCCAGGTCATTAAGCCGCCTGATCTGGATGGGTTTCTCAGGGGATAGCGCTATTTGCTTTCGCGTCCGGCACGTTACCCTTCGAGAAGACCAAACAATAACTGTGATCGTACCCGAACCCATACTGATCCCAGCAGACGACGATCTCGCCTTCGAAGGTCAGCACCTGGGAGATTTCGCGGGCCACATCCCAGGCGAGCGGGGTGACTCCCTGCCTGGTTTTCAAGTTGGCGATTTCGATCACCGCGTGGGCGGACGGTTTGAGCAGTTGCGCGACCTGTTCGTAGATGTGGCGCAGTTCCTGCAAGTAGGCGGCGTAGCTGAAACCCTGTTCGGAGTAATCCGTGAACGGATTCTCGGTATCCTCCCGCGGCGTGTAGGGGGGGGAAGTCAGGCAGAAATCGAAGGCGGGCAGGTCGTAGCTGGCAAGTTGGCGCGAGTCGCCGTGGATGAGCCGTTCGGGATGCGCCAGCCTTGAGCGGATGAAGTCTGCCTTGGCGCGGGTGTATTCGATCCCGTAGCCGTCGCGTCCCATCGCTTCGGCCAGGTACAGGGTTGTCCCAAAGCCTGCAAAGGGATCGAGCACACAATCCCCTTCTTTTGTAAATTCACGCAGCAAAAACTCCACCAATTCATCCGCCATGCGGACATCGTCCGCGCGATATTCGGGCGGGATGTCGTAGCGATGGGTGTTTTGCAAATGAAGATGGGTGCGCATCGGATTCATTCGGCTGGCTGGGATGAGAAGATTTTGTTCCCTTGAATGACCGCGACGTTGACTGCCAGTCCCATGTTTACTCGATTTTCTTTCGATACCCGCGCAGCACGCGCTCGGTGACGAAGCCGAACTTTTCGTACAGGCCGCGCGCGATGCGATTGTCCGCGTTGACGGTCAGGCTGACCTTTTGAGTCGCGGGCGCGGAGAGCATCCAGTCGATGCCTGCGGCCAGCAGGTCCGCGCCGATGCCGCGGCCGCGGGCGGATTCGTCGGTGCCGATGAAGTCCACATAGCCCGATTCTGCTGCGGGGTCGAGCTTGCCGAAGTGGTAGCCGAACAGCCGCTCCCCATCCACGGCCAGCAGGAGTTGATGAGTCTCGTTGATCCTGTCCACGATCTGGCGGGCGGTGAAGTATGTGCCAGGGAAGACTGCGTTATGCAGGCGTTCGAAGTCTGCGAAGAAACCTTCCTCGAAGGGAATGATCTTCGTCACCCGTTTGGCGGCGGGATTGTAGTCGCCCCGCGCCAGGGTCATAACCGCATTTTCGGAATGCAGCGGGAAGCCGTGCCGCGCGGCAAATTCGTCCAGGCGGACATTTTGCTCATCGCAGAACAGGTCGAAGCTATGGATGCCCGCGGGAATCAGGGCCTGGGCCTGGCGGTACAGCTCATCCGCGAGCGCGTGCCAGTCCTCGTGTTCGACGAGCGGACCGTACAACCAGGCGCGGTCGACTTCGAGGTCGGCGTCCACGCCGAAGACACCGACGAGTGTGTCTCCGTCGTAGGCCAGCAAGAATCCTTCAGCGGTCGGGATGACACATTCCTCCAGCGAGGCGCGCACGTCCGCCTCCCCTTCGCCGAAGAAACCGATGTGATGCGCCCCGTCGCTGTTGAGGCGGGTGGCGAATTGGACAAGTTCCTCGTAACGATCCTTGCAGGGGATGATCTGAATCATTGGTTCTCCAATAGGAATTTACGGGTCGCCTCGATTTTTTCCTTCCCAACCTTGCCCGTGGATTCCCAATAGGCCAACATATCCGAGATGGTCAACACTGCATGCAGGGAATAGCCTGCCTGCTCCAGCGACTCCTTCGCGCCCGACTGGCGGTCGACCAGCACGACCACATCCTTCACGACCAGGCCGACGCCGGTCAGCTTTTCGATGGCCTCGAACTTGCTGCCGCCTGTGGTGGCCAGGTCATCGATCACAACGACCGTCTCGCCCGCGTGGAACTCGCCTTCGATCTCGGCCCTGGTGCCGTAGGCCTTGGCCTCCTTGCGCGGATAGATCATCGGGTAGTCGCCCGCCAGGCTGATGGCCGTGGCGATGGGAATGGCGGCGTAGGGCAAGCCTGCAATGCGTGAAAATTGGAGTGTGGCCAGGAGCGGCAGGTACGCCTGCGCGATGTCCGCCAGCAGTTTGGGATAAGTGATGATCTGCCGCAGGTCGATGTAGATCGGCGATTTGAGTCCCGACTTGAGGGTGAATTCGCCGAACTTGATGCAGCCTGCGGCGAGCAGGGCATCGGCCAAAGCGTAATTGGTAATTGGTAATTCGTTTGCCATGTTGATTGCCTTTACTTATTCCTGGATCCCGAAGACCGAATTCCGAGCATTGCATCTCGCAACTCCAAAACGGTCTTGCGTGGATTGTCGCTGCGCGATATGGCCCGCGAGATGGGCAGCAGCACGCCCTTGCCGTCCTGGCGCAGGCCCGCCCTCAGCGTCGACGCCAATTCCCCGCCCTGCGCGCCGACGCCGGGTGCGAGGAACCACAACCCGGGCGCCGCCTCGCGGACGCGCCGCATGGCATCCAGGTGCGTGGCGCCGACGACCAGGCCGATGTTGTTTTTGGTGTTCCAGCTTTGGGCCAGGTGCGCGACGTGGATATATAGCGGCATGGGCGGACGGCCGTCCGCCCCTACAACGGTTACATCCTGCAAATCCCCACTTCCCGCATTCGATGTTTTGCAAAGCAGGAACACACCCTTCTCCGAATTCTGGAGGAACGGGTCGATGGAGTCTTTGCCCAGGTACGGGCTGAGTGTGATGCAGTGCGCGCCCAGACTCTCGAACGCGGATTTGGCGTAGGCTTCCGCGGTCGAGGCGATGTCGCCGCGTTTGGCGTCCAGGATGACGGGGATCAGCGAGCCGAGCCGATTCGATTCGGCCTGCACCGCTTCGATGACCTGCTTGAGGGCGGTCCAGCCGTCCGCGCCGAAGACCTCGAAGAAGGCGGCGTTGGGCTTGAAGGCCGCAGCGTAGGGCGCGGTCTGTTTAACGAGATTCAGGCAAAAGTCCAGGGCGGCTTCGGCGGTGGGCGCTTTCAGGTCGGAGACGTGCGGGTCGAGTCCCACGCACAGCAGCGAGGAGCAATCGTCCACGCGCTTTTCGAGGAAGGTGAAGAAGGATTCCATGTGACTCCAGAGTTCCATGTTTCACGTTTCACGTTTCAGGCACTTGAAACGTGAAACATAATACTTGATACGTTACGCCTTTCCCAACACCAGCGCCAGCAGGGCCATCCTTACATACAGGCCGTATTCCATCTGGCGGAAGTAGGCGGCACGCGGATCATCGTCGAAGTCGGGGCTGATCTCGCCTACGCGCGGCAACGGGTGCATCACGATCATATCCTGTTTGGCGGATTTCATCACGTCGGGGTCGATTACGTACGCGCCCTTGACCTTTTCGTAATCGGCGGGGTCTTCGAAGCGCTCCTTCTGCACGCGGGTGACGTACAGCACGTCGGTCTGCGGCAGGACTTCGGCCAGGGTGGCGTATTCGGCCTGAGGGATGCCCTTGGCGGCGACCTCGTCCATCACTTCCTTGGGCATGCGCAGAATTTCGGGCGAGACGTAGTTGATCTTGACATCATACAACGAAAGCAGGCGCGCCAGCGAGTGGACGGTGCGTCCGTATTTCAGGTCGCCCAGCATGGTGACGGTCAACCCGTCGATGCGGCCCACGCCGAGTTCCTCGAAGATGGTGAAGGTGTCGAGCAATGCCTGGGTGGGATGTTCGCCCACGCCGTCGCCCGCGTTGATGACGGGTTTGCGCGCGGCCTTGGCGGCAATGGCCGCCGAGCCTGTTTCGGGGTGGCGCAGCACGATCACGTCGGCATAGCATTCCAGGGTGCGGATGGTGTCGGGCAGGCTCTCGCCCTTCGACACGGACGAGTACTTCACTTCGTTGATCGGGATGACCGAGCCGCCCAGCCGTTCCATGGCCGCGGTGAATGAGGACGAGGTGCGTGTGGACGGTTCATAGAACAGGTTGGCCAGGATCTTGCCCTTGAGCAGGTCAAAGGTGCCGAGGCGCTCGACCATGCCGCGCATCTCGTGCGCCACGCCGAAGACGTATTCGAGGTCTTCGCGTTTGAACTGTTTGACGGAAATGATGTCCTTGCCATACCACTCGGCGTTCTTGTTTTCGCCGAAGGGCAGGTGGGGGGAAGAGGATTGGGTGGGCATGTTTACTCCTTGGTAAATGGTGAGTGGTAATTGAGGATTGGATAATTAGAGATTAGAGATGCGTTTCTCGTGACGGGCGGGGTGGATTCTGCTTCGGTAAATGTTCCATGACATCATTCATTGTTCAATATGAATTACAAACTCTCTCATCTCCTCAAACGCCATCCCGCTTTCGGGAATCAGATCTCCCAGCACAGGCCAGGCGTGCCATAGTTCGTCCCAAACGCGGAGGGACACGTCCACACCGTCGGCTTGGGCGCGCTGGGCGAGGGTGAGCGAGTCATCCAACAGGATCTCGTCGCTGCCGACCTGGATCAGCAATGGCGGCAGGCCGTGAAAGTCCGCGTAGACAGGCGAGACAAATGGGTTGGTCAGGTTGGAGGTGTCGGTGTAAAAGGATGCCCATTTGTTCAACACGTCCGTCCGCAGAACGGATTCGACTTGCGCGTTCGCGGCGTGACTTGCGCCACGGTTCGTCAGGTCGGCCCACGGTGAGATGCAGATCAGCGCGGCGGGGAGCGGGTCGCCCGCATCGCGCAAAGCCAGCGCCGTCGCCAGCGCCAGTCCCCCGCCCGCCGAATCGCCAGAGAGGACGATGTCGCAGGCGTCCGTTCCCTGCGCCAACAGCCAGCGATAGGTTTTCAGCGCGTCCTCCAGCGCGGCAGGAAAGGGGTTGGCTGGGGCGAGTCGATATTCGGGCAGGAGCATCTTGCGCTTCAAGGCCTTTGCCATTGGGACGCACATCATCAAATGCGAGTCGATAAAGCCCGTTACGTAGCCACCGCCGTGCAAATGGATGATGACTTTTTCATCCTCCGCATCGACGGGGCGAATCCATGCAGCGGGCAGTCCATCGATATCAATGCGTTCGACGGGAATCCTTTTGTCCACCATCCAATGCATCCCGGCGGCGTTCTGCGCCGGGCGAACGCTGGAATTCTCCACCTTCAAGTTTTGATTCTTGAAGGCGCCTCTCATCACAAAACGCCAGAAGCGGGCGCGCAGGCTCAATGCCACGCTGCCCCCTGTTGCCAAAGGGCATGCAAAACGACGGCCTTAACGTTCGAACATTTTCTCATGAGCGGGCTTTCCCTGTCAGATCGATTGCAAGCGTCCTGCGCCAGGATGTCGCCATATGATGGCAGAAGAGACTGGATAACAAAAGGCCTGACAGGTAACTGTCAGGCCTCAGGGACAATACTTTTAGGAAATTCGGAATGTCCAACCTCGCGGTCGGTTCCTTGGGTTTGGAGGGACGGATGGGGTGGCTCATAAATCGCGCCCATTATACCAACAATTGTCTGGTCAACCAGGCGATTGTTTGAGATTTTCGCAGTTCTTACTCCAGCGAGACCAAAAAACTGACGCGATAGTCTGCATCCGCGATCTCCGTCATGGACCTGGCGGGATACGGCAGCACGCTGGTCACCTTGATGTGATAGCCCTCGAACAAGGTTTGACTCTGGATGCCCTCGAATTCCATCGTGGGCGCCAGGCCATCGTTGCTGGTGAAGGTTTGCAGGATGAGATCGGTCGCCTCGCCCGAGCCTTTCTGCGCGGACACGCTCAGCGTGACGGGGCCGCTGGCGAAACATTCGATCTTGCTCGGGCAGCGTTCGTCGCTCGAAACGGCGATGAGCGTGAGGGTCAGTCCCGCCTCTTCGATCAGCGCGGATCCGCCCGGGGCGAGGGTGAACTCCGTCCCCACGGAGGCCGTCAACGGCGGGGGCGGGGTGGCAGGCTGGCAGGCGGCCAGCAGCAAGGTCAGGGCAAGGAAAAGCATCCCCAGGATACGGTTTGATCGAAACATGGCTCCTCCATCGGGCACGGATATCTGATCGATTCAAATACAGGTTCGGTGGACATGGCATCCCCCGTTGATCCTGCAAGTGGCACCTTAAACCAAAAAGCGGGCATGTCATCCATGCCCGCTTTGGTTCCATTCAGGCTATCCGTGCCTGCTCATGAACCTTTCCATGCGGTGCAGGGCTTCCTCGATCTTGCTGTACTCCGTGGCGTAACAGGCTCTCAC
>JBMOMS010000110.1:0-2043 GCA_049324895.1 Chloroflexota bacterium | reverse complement strand
TTGCAGCGCGCCAGCAGGCCGTTCTTTTCGATGGTCCGATTGAGCAGATGGTATTCCACCTGATTCGCCGCCAGTGGGATGCCGCGGCGCGCCAGCGCGGAATACGCGCTCAGGGTCTGCGATGGGCTGAAGTTGGAAACGCCCACGGTGCGCGTCAGGCCCAGTTTGACGGCCTCCGCCATCCAGTCCATGAGCGACTCGATGGGCAGGATCGGGCTGGGCCAATGCACCTGATATAAGTCCACCGACTCGAGCCCAAGGCGTTCCAGGCTGTGCCGCAGGGCGCGGATAAGCGATCCTTTCGTCCAGCGCCAGGGCATGGGGAAGAATTTGGTGGCGACCAGCACGGGCTGGTCGGTCCCTTTCATGAACCGGCCGGTCAGGCGCTCGGAGCGGCCCATGCCGTACACTTCGGCCGTGTCCACGAAACGGATGCCCTCCTCGATGGAAACCTGAAACGCGGCGCGGACATCCTCATCGTTGTAATTCTGACCATACTGCCACAGGACGCGGTCGCCCCACTGCCAGGCGCCCACCCCCAGTTCGATGGCGTGCAGGAAACGTACTTCGTTGCTGATCGTGTCGCTCAAGGCGCTCTCCGCCGGAATTGGCCTGATTGTACCATCGCCTTAAAAAATTCCCGCCTGCGGGTTTTTTCTTTGCAGGCGACTTAATCCGCGTTACAATCGGCGCACAACTCGAATCAGGAACTGATGGACCGCGAGGCCCCGCCCCCATCTCTGATGGGAAGGAGGGGAGGTGCCTGGCGCTCCCTGAGTTCCGGGGAGGCTCCCATGAACTCCGATCTGGACCCGCAGGCGGATCCCGCGCCCGTCGCCGAACTGGCGCAGCGCCTCGGTTTGCCCTTTTCCAATCTGCATTTGCTGACGCGTGCCCTGACGCACCGTTCCTACGTCAACGAGAACCCGCGCGCCCTGGAGGACAACGAACGGCTCGAATTCCTCGGTGACGCCGTGCTGGATTTCGTGGTGGGGGCGTGGGTCTATCACCACTTCCCTGAAATGGCCGAGGGCGAACTGACCCGTCTGCGCTCCGCGCTGGTCAAAACGGATCAACTGGCCCGCTTCGCCCGCATCCTGGACCTCGGGCCCGCGCTCCGTTTAGGACGCGGGGAACTCACCTCCGGCGGCCGCGACCGCGACAACCTGTTATGCGGCGCGTTCGAGGCGATGATCGGCGCGATGTATTTGGAAGAGGGCGTCGCCTTCGTGGAGCGTTTTGTGCAACCCCTGCTCGAAACCGCTCGCGCCGACGTGTTCACCCAGCCCGACCTGGCCGACGCCAAATCCCGCCTGCAGGAATGGGCGCAGGGAGAGAAACTGGGCGCGCCGCGCTACGTCACCGTCGGCGCAAGCGGACCCGACCACGCCAAGCAGTTCGAGGTCGAGGTCCGCCTGGATGGCAAACCGCTGGGACGCGGGCAGGGATCCAGCAAGGCCGCGGCCGAGCAGGAAGCCGCCAAAGCCGCGTTGAAAACATTGGGTTTGGAGTAAAATCACTGCCCTGTCACCTCGAAAATCCAAAATTGTAAATCGTAAATCGTAAATCATAGATGCCTCTGCGTCTTAAATCTCTCGAACTTCACGGATACAAAACCTTCGCCAGCCGGTTGGACTTTCAGTTCGGCGAAGGGATTACCGCCATTGTCGGGCCGAACGGCTCGGGCAAGTCGAACATTGCCGATTCCCTGCGCTGGGTGCTGGGCGAGCAATCCTACGGCCTCTTGCGCGGCAAGAAGACCGAAGACATGATCTTCGCCGGTTCCGAGCATCGCCCCAAAGCGGGCATGGCCTCCGCCACCATCGTCTTCGACAACACCAACGGCTGGCTTCCCGTTGACTTCTCCGAGGTCGCGCTGACCCGCCGCGCGTATCGCGACGGCCACAACGAATATTTGCTGAATGGACAGCACGTCCGCCTGCGCGATATCCACGAACTTTTGGCGCAGTCGGGCCTGGGCGAACGGACCTACACCATCCTCGGCCAGGGACTGGTGGATGCGTCCCTCGCCCTCAAAGCCGA
>JBMOMS010000109.1:0-2055 GCA_049324895.1 Chloroflexota bacterium | reverse complement strand
TGCCAGATGCTTTCGCGCACGCGGCGGGTCACGCTGGGGGAGAAGCGCAGCTTTACGGTGACGGGTTCCCGCTCCGCGTACCAGATGCCCCAGGCGTGTTTGAGCAGCTGGTCGTCGTCGAAGGCGGCGGGAATTTCGAAAGTCTCCCCCGAGAGCAGGGCCGAGGTGATGCGCTCGATCTTGAACGGCATGACCTTGTCGTTGAAGTCGCTCAACGCCAGCACGTAGACACTGTCGCTCCAGATGGACGGTTCGATCAGGTACGGGCTGATGGTGTGGCGGGTAAGTCCCGCGCTGCCCAGCGCCTGGTATTCGATGCGCACCTTGCGCTGTTCCACCCAGGCCTGCGCCACCGTCTCGACGATTTTGACCTTGTCGGGATTTTTCTCCTGCTGCAGCAAACGCTCCGCCGATTTCAAGAGGCGGTTGGTCATCGGCTGGCGCAGGGCCGCGGCCAGCTTCTCGACGGCGTTGGCCGTGTGCGGCTGCTGGAAGCGCGTCTGCCGCGAGGTCCTGCGCGCCGACAGGTACAGGGTCAGCGCCTCGTGCAAATTGACCTTGATCTCGGAAATGAGTTTGGCGCGCGGGATGTGATAGCGCCCCTGTTCATCCTGCTCGATGGGATATTCGAGCGTCAACTCGACGCGGTCGCGGTAGACCGTGGTGCGGTCCACGTCCAGCCGTTCGGCCATGGCGGCATCCGAATACGCGCGCTGGATGTACAGCCGCTTCATTTCCGCCAGTCGTTCCGCTTTGTTCATGCCGCTCATGTCGACTCCCTGCAACACAATGTCAGATGGGTGAAGTTACCTGGCAACAGCATAGCACAACACCCTGCCGAATTCTGCAACATATTTTATTTTTCGTTATTTTGATTTCTTGAAGGGCCATAGTCCGCCCTTGTCGTCTTCGTATAAAAGCAACCCTTTCTCGTCGAGCGCGGGAAGCGAGCGGGTCACTTCACTGCGCTGGAGTCCCAGCAGCCTGGCGATGAAGCCCGCCTTTTGGCCCGGGTGTTCCTGGACTCGATTATAGATGGATTCGATTTTTTCGTCATTACTTTTGCGCGCCATGCAAGGCCTCCGTAAGGTTGGATTTTCCCAACTGTACGGGCAGGCTGTTGCAGGTATTGCAACAGGGCGGGCGGGTGGATGTCGGGTAAAATAAGGCCCAGGCATCTCATTCACCGGGAAGGGGTTTTGGCATGGCACTGACTTTGACATTGCGCGAAAACGCGGGGAACCTGGTTGTCACCTTCGACGGCCAGGCCGTGACCACGGCGTTGGGGAAACTGCCGACGCTCGACCGTTTGCAAGCCGACCCGTATACCCACGGGCAGGCGCTGACCGCCGCGCTGGGGGGCGCTGAACTGCTGAGGCGGATCGACCATGATTCCGACAACTTGATTCTGCTGGACTGCGACGATGTTGCCGACGCCATCGCCTGGGAATTTGCCGCGCTGGCGAACCGTCAGTTTTTGTGCGTGCAGGCGGGGATGCTGCGGACGGTAAATAAGACTTCCGAAGTCTCCCCTACGGGGACAATGTCGCAGACTTCGGAAGTCTCGCAACTCAACTTCATCGCCCTGGCGGCGGATCCGCTGGTGGACGAAAAGGACAATCCGCGCGAGGGCTACCGCCTCGACCTGGACAACGAGATGCGCGCCATCCGCGAGACTTTGCAAGCCAGCGGGAAAAACGTCACGGGGCGCAGAATCCCGCCGACGCGCGAGGAGTTGTTCAAAGCCTTGCGCAAGGGAAACGCCCTGCTGCATTTGTCCTGCCACGGGGAAGTAGTGAAGACCGATCATGGCGATATGGCAACGCTGTCGCTGGAAAAGAAGGACGGCAGCAAGGATTCCTTCCTCGGCTCCGACCTGATGAACGCCAAACGCGGCGCGTTGAAAATGGTGGTCTTGAGCGCCTGCAAAACCGCCACCGGCACAGAGGCGAACCTGGCGCGCGCGCTGGCCTTGAACGGGGCGCCGATGACGGTGGGGATGCAGGGCAGCATCGACGACCGCCTGAGCGACGATTTCGCCACCGCGCTCTACGA
>JBMOMS010000108.1:0-15543 GCA_049324895.1 Chloroflexota bacterium | reverse complement strand
TGCTGAATAACCAGGCGGCTTATGGCGACGGGCTCTACAACTCCCCGAACGGTACGCTTACACTGGCCGATGTCACGTTGTCTGGAAATTCGGCGACATCGGGCGGCGGCGGGATGTATAACTCCGGCCAATCTACCTTGACTCGAGTGACGCTGGCGCTCAATACTGCGGGCGACGGCGGTGCGGCTTTCAACACTGATACGGCGAACCTAACCCTGACCAACTCCACCCTTTCGGAGAATCAGGCTAACTTCGGCGGCGGTGTCTTTAACAATGGGACGCTGGCCTTGACCAATGTCACCATTGCGAAAAATTTGGCGGGTGGCGGCGGAGGGGGAATATTGCACAATAGCGGCGCAGCCAGTCATTTAGCCATGACCAACACGCTGTTTTCCGCCAATACAGCCTTTGACCCAAGCAGCAATCAATGCCTGTTATATGAGACTCCCGAAAGCCAGCTTTTTAGCCTGTGGCCGGGAGTGAGCTGCGGTTCAAGCACTGCGAATGGCAATCAGCCTAATACCGATATCTTGTTAGCGCCTCTCAGCTTTTCGAGTGTGGTTTTGCCGACCGAACTGACCATGACGCACGCGTTCCTGCCGCTCAGCCCGGCAAAGGATGCTGGAACCTGCGGCAACGGCGCACCAACAACGGATCAGCGGGGCGCAGCCCGACCGCAGGGGGCGGCCTGTGACATCGGTTCATATGAAGAGAGAGTCGCCATCTTTGCCGATGTGCCCACCACCTATTGGGCCAACACCTTCATCGAGCGCCTCTACAACAACGGCATCACCGGCGGCTGCTCCAACAACCCGCTGATGTATTGTCCCGAGTCCACCGTCACCCGCGCGCAGATGGCCGTCTTCCTGCTGGTCGCCGAGCACGGGACAGGCTACACTCCGCCCCCCGCAAGCGGCCTCTTCAACGATGTCCCCGCCAACAACGGCTTCGCCAAATGGATCGAACAACTCTACAATGAAGGCATCACCGGCGGCTGCGGCGGCGGCAACTATTGTCCCAATTCCCCGGTCACGCGTGAACAGATGGCCGTCTTCCTGCTGGTCGCCGAGCATGGGACGGGCTACACCCCGCCCGCGGCGACTGGCGTCTTCGCGGATGTGCCCGCCGACTATCCCTTTGCCCCCTGGATCGAGGCCCTGGCCGCCGAAGGCATCACCGGCGGCTGCGGTGGAGGCAACTTCTGTCCCACGGGCACCGTCACCCGCGCGCAGATGGCGGTCTTCCTGGTCGCGGCTTTCAACCTGCCGTAACCTGGGTTTCCATATCAACAACACCCTCCCTGACCACCGGGGGGGTTGTTTTATCCAGCCGCGTCATCCGATGGTATGATTTGGACACACGATAAATCACGAAAGGATAAAGATGAAAACTCCGATCCTCGTCTCGCACGTATTCATCATCCTGGCCTGTCTGACGGCCCTGGTTCAGGTTCCGACCGCCGCCGCCGAGAGCGCCCGCCCGGGCATCTCACAAGCCGCCGCGGGGCATACGCTGTACGTCTCGACCAACGGCAGCGACTCGAGCGGGGATGGGAGCATCACCCACCCGTTCAGGACGATTGCGCAGGCCCTGGCCGCGGCGGTGGCAGGCGATGAGATCGTCCTGCGCGGCGCGCCTGCCCTGGCCAACAATCGCTACCAGGAAAGTGTGCGCATCCAACTGCCGAACATCACCCTGCGCTCCGAGACCGGTGAGCAGGCCATCCTCGAATGTCCCATCAACATCGAGGACATCAGCGAATGTGTGCGCCTGGACGTGGACAGCGACGGGGCGCACCTGAAAAACCTGGAGATCATCGGCGGCTATTATTACGGGATCAAATTCGAGACCCGTTGGGATTGGGGCGACCCCAACGACCGCACCGGCGCGTCCGACATCCTCATCGAAGATGTGATCATCCACGATACGGGCCGCGACGCGGTCAAGATCACGCCCGGCTGTGACGACATCACCCTGCGCCGCGTCGAGATCTACAATACCGGCGCGCGCGACGACTCGAACGCCGAAGGCATCGACAATGTCAACGGCGACCGCATGATCGTCCAGGACAGCTACATCCACGACATCGCCACCACCGGCGTCTACTTCAAGGGCGGCGCCATGGATGGCATCATCGAGCGCAACCGCATCGAGCATACCGGCGGGGCCGGCATCCTGGTCGGCTTCGACACCAGCCCCGAGTACTTCGACCTCACGGTCAACCCCAACTACTACGAAAACATCCGCGGCATCGTGCGCAACAACCTCGTCCGCGACACGGTCTATGCGGGCATCGGCCTGTATGCCGCCAGGGATGCGCAGGTGCTGAACAACACCCTCATCGACACCGCGCAAACCGCCCACAGCCCGATCTACTTCGGCGTCACCTACCAGGATTGGGAACCCTACGCCGGGCGGCCGCCCTCGCTCAACCCGATCCTACGCAACAACCTGGTCTTCCAATCCAGCGGACTGCCGACCGACTGTGTCCACATCCGCTACAGCGAGGACCTGGGCGGACTCTCCGCCCTGAGCGGGATGCCGAACATGGATTACAACCTGTACCGCCATACCAACACCTGCACCTTCACCGACCGACGGCCCGGCTCCGAGCTGGAAGCGGGCAGCTTCGCGCAGTGGAAGGCGCACATCGGCGGCGAGGCCCACAGCCTGACCTCGAATCCCAACCTGGCCGCGGATGGCAGCCTGTTGGCAGGCTCCCCGGCCATCGACGCCGGCGACGACGCCCGCTGCCCCACCACCGACCTGCGCGGCGCGCTGCGTCCCTGGGACGGGAACGGGATCGGCGGGGCCGCCTGCGACATCGGCGCCTACGAGGCCCTCTCCCCCGCGCCGGTCTTTGCAGACGTGCTCGGCAATCATTGGGCCGTGGCCTTCATCGAAAAACTCTACGACAATGGCATCACCGGCGGCTGCTCCAACTCCCCGCTGATGTACTGTCCCGACAATGCAGTCACCCGCGCACAAATGGCGGTCTTCCTGCTGGTCGCCAAGCACGGCACGGGCTACACCCCGCCCCCCGCGACCGGCCTCTTCAACGATGTTCCCGCCAGCAGCGGCTTCGCCAGCTGGATCGAGCAACTCTACAATGAAGGCATCACCGGCGGCTGCGGCGGCGGAAACTATTGTCCCAACGCCCCCGTCACCCGCGAGCAGATGGCCGTCTTCCTGTTGATGGCCGAGCATGGAACGGGCTACACTCCACCCGCCGCGACTGGCGTCTTCGCGGATGTGCCCGCCGACTATCCCTTTGCCCCCTGGATCGAGGCCCTGTACGCAGAAGGCATCACCGGCGGCTGCGGCAGCGGCAACTACTGTCCCACAGGCACCGTCACCCGCGCGCAAATGGCGGTCTTCCTGGTGGCGGCCTTCAACCTGCCGTAATCCCAATACTGTTTAGGTAAGCCGCTTTTCTGCCCCAAAGGGCATCCTTTCTGGCAAAATGCTGGCAGTTCAGCTCTTATCCAAACAGTATTGCGGCTAAGGGCCGTCTAAACAAAGGAGCAGTAGCGTTGCGCCTAATCGTGGAGTCTGTGGACCACGCAACATTAACCGCCAAGAGCGCCAAGCCCGCAAAGGTTTAAGGTTTTCTTGGCGTTCTTGGCGGCCTTGGCGGTTCAGAACCGATTGGTAATCGCAGCCGCGGCGAAGGGCAATACGGTTCTGCCCCAAAGGGCATCCTTTCCAGCAAAATGCGGACAGTTCAGCTCTTATCCAAACAGTATTGGCCCTAATCTCATACAAAAAAACGGCGCGTCCAATGGACGCGCCGTTTTTGATTCTGCTCACAATTCAAGCAGCAGGGCGGGGAGCCATTCCTCAATGGGTTCCTGCGCGGGCGCGGCTGGAGGCAGCCCCCCAACCTCCGTGACCAGACGATTCGTCCGCTGGCGGGCTTCTTCGGCGGCGCCCGGGTGCGGGTGGAGGCGGGACAGCAGTCGCAGGGTTAGGTCGCGCCGTCCCTGGCGCAGGGTCAGGTCGGCGGCGGCGGCCAGCAGGTCGAGCATCAACTGCACATCGCCCACCTGCAACGCCAGTTCCAGGGCCTGTTTGAGTCGCTCCCGCGCCTGCTCATGCGCGGATTCGGCCAGGTCGATGTCGGCCAGGCCCGCCAGCGCCACCGCCTCGCCGCGGCGGTCATTGACTCGACGCTTCAGTTCCAGGCCTTCGGTCAGCAGGCCGCGCGCGGATGCGTGCTGTCCCTGCTTGAAGGCCAGCTTGCCCGCGTTGGACAGGGTGGTGCCTGCGCCATGCAGGTGCTCGTGCGCCTTGAAGATGCCGCCGCTCTCGACGTAGTAGCGCTGCGCGCCCTCGAAGTCGCCCTGGTTTTGCAGCAGGTTGCCCAGGTTGTTGAGTACCATGGCCGCGCCGATCTCATCCTGCATGGCGCGATAGACGGCCGCCGAACGCTCGAAGCAGGCGCGCGCTTCGGGGTAGTCGGCCCGGGCTTTGGCGCAGCTGCCCAGGAAGTTGAGCGCAAAGGCGGCCCCGTCCTGGTTGCCGGCCGCTTCGGAGAGGGACAGGCTCTCGCGGGCCAGCGCCGCAGCCTGGGGATAATCGCCCGCGTAATAATTCGTGATGGCCAACGCATCGAGCACGCGCGCGCGGCGGGAGGGGTCGTCGAGGTATTCGAGGTGGGCCAGGGCCTGGCGCAGGTCGGCGCGCGCCGCTTCGAGCTGGCCGATCTGGGTGTGCATGCGCGCCTTGCGCCCGAGCAGTTCACAGGCCAGGCCGTCGGTTTCGCTTCGCTGTGTTCGTTCAAGCATGGAAAGCACATCCGCAAAGAGGGCGATGCCTTCGACGAACCAGCTTTGCACGCTGAAGAAGCTGTGCAGCACGCCTGCCGTACGCTCCAGGGCGGGGAGGTCGCCCGCCTCGGCGGCCTGGCCCCAGGCGAGACGCAGGTTGTCCAACTCGGGGCGGATGCGCGCGCGCTGCTCGGGCGACTCGCCGCCGCCCAGGTTGGTGAGGAAATCCAGGTAGTGGGCGGTGTGCCGCGCAAAAGCCGACTCGCGGGCCGCGGGCAGGGCCGATAGCTTCTCGGCGGCATATTGCCGCAGCAGGGGATGGATGTCGTGGCGGCCGTCGGGCTGGCGCTGGAGCAGGGACTGGTCGGCCAGGTCGGCGAGCGGCGTCCACCCCCCCGAGGATTCGCCCAGGATGGCTTCCCCCGCTTCGACGGTGAATCCGCCGCGGAAGACCGAAAGCTGGGCAAAGGCGGTCTGTTCGCGCGCCGAAAGCAAACGCCAGGAGCGCTCGAAGACCGCCCGCAAACTGCGGTGCGCCTCGGGCGCATCGCGGTAGGACGTGGAGAGGAAATCCAAGTCTTGTTCGATCTGGGCAGCGATCTGGGCGCAGGGGTAATGCCGCACCCAGGCCGAGGCCAGTTCGAGGGCCAGCGGCGCGCCTTCCACCAGGCGGCAGATGCGCGCGACCGATTCCGCCTGGGCGGGATCGAGGACAAAGCTGCGCTGCACGCGGCGGGCGTTCTGCGCAAAAAGGGCCATCGCCCCCGAAGACTCAGGACGCTGCGCGCCATCAGAGGGCAGGTCCAGCCCGTGCAGGTCGAAGACGGTTTCCTCGTACAGGTTCAACCGCTCGCGCGAGGTAATCACCAGTTGCAGTTCGGGGGCCTGGCGCAGCAATTCCACCACGAAGGCGATGGCCGCGCCCGCGTCGTCCACCAGGTGTTCGAAGTTATCCAGGATCAACAGCGCCTCGCGCTCGCGCAGGTGCTCGAACAATTGCCTTTGGGGCGACTCTGCGCCGTGGAAGTTGAAGCCGATGCTCTCGGCCAGCCGCGCAGGCAGGGCCTCGGGCTTGTCCACCGTAGTCAGCGGGACAAAATATATGCCATGCAGGAAACGGCCCGGGGCCTGGTCGGCCAGGGCGCGCGCCGCCTCGACCGCCAGGCGGGTCTTGCCGATGCCGCCCGGGCCGCTGAGCGTCAACAGGCGGGCGCGGGAGAGGAATTGTCCTTTGAGTTCGGCAATTTCGGCATCGCGCCCCACGAAAGGAGCGACGAAGCCAGGCAGTTGGATCGACGGGGGAAAGTCGAGGCGCTGGATGCGGCGGAAGAGGTCGAGGGTGGCCGAGGCGGGTGTGACGCCCAGGTCGGCCTCCAGTTTTTTGCGGAGGGTCTGGTAGGTCTGCAGGGCGGCGGCGCGCTGCCCGGTGCGCAGCAGGAACCACATCAGGGTGCGGCAGGCGTCCTCGTCGTAGGGATCGAGGCGCTGCCAGCGCAGGGCGGCGGCCAGGCCTTCGGCGTAGGGTCCGCTTTCGAGACGGGAGCGGGCCAGGGCGCGGAATCCGTCGCGGGCCAGTTGGCGCAGGCGTTCGCGCTGGAGGATGGCCCACTCCTCGAAGCCGTATCCATCCCGCAGGTGGAAACCTTCCAGGAAATCGCCGCGGTACAGGTCGAGGGCGGCCTGCAATCGGCGCGGGTCGGCGGAGCCGCCGGCAGCCTTGAGCTGCTGCTCGAACTCGACAATATCCAGCCAGGCCTGCTCCGCGCCCGTGAAGGCCAGGGTATTGCGCTCCACGGACAGGTATTCGCCCAACTCGCGCCGCAGGGGGGTGAGGATGGTGCGCAGGTTGGTCAGCGCCTGGGCGGGGGAACGTTCGGCCCACAGCAGTTCGGCCAGTTTCTCGCGCGAGATGGGATGGGGGTGACAGGCCAGGTAAATGAACAGCGCCTCGGCGGCGCGCGAAGGCAGCCCGTTGATGGGCGCATCCCCCTTTTGGATGGATACCTCACCCAGGAGTGAAATTCGGAGTTTCGACGGCATGGCTCTAAGCGCTTTCTAAGCGGCAATACAGATATAAACGGTAATGGATAACCAAATTTACCACACCCGCCCGCTAATTCCATAGGTTGAATTTCCCATGCCGCCCCCCCGCCCCGACTATCACGTGTACCTGCTGCGCCTGTGGCGCGACGATGAGGCCACACCCTGGCGCATCCAGACCGAGGATCCGCACACAGGCGAGGTGCTGGCCTTCCCAGACCTGGAGGGCTTGTTCACCTTCCTGCGCCGGCGCACCGGGCGGGACGCATTCCCCACCGAAGATGACAGGCCCGTCCTGTGATCGAAAGCTTATTTATTCATTCAGACAAGGAGAAGAGAGAGATGTTTGGAAAATTTCGCAAGCAAATCGCGCGTTGGGTCTCCGCCCTGGCGGCGCTGGCCCTGCTGCTGACCAACACGGCCAGCGTGCGGGCCTCGGGCACCACGGAACTGGAGGCCGATATTTACACCGCTCCCTACGGCAGGGATGATTCCAATCCATCGGACATGGTGGTCTTCAACGGAAAATTGTACTTCAGCGCGCTTGGAGATGCGGACTACGGATATGAGTTGTGGGTATATGACGGGGTCAACATTCCCAGCATGGCTGTGGACATCCAGCCCGGCCTCATGGATTCAGCCCCGACTTCCCCGGTCATATTCAACAATATGTTGTATTTTGGCGCGTACGACCTGGCCACGGGATATGAGTTATGGAAATATGACGGGGTCAACACCCCCAGCCTGGTGGTCGACATCAACAGCGGCTCGAATTCCTCCTATCCCGATAATCTGGCCGTATACAACAATGTGCTCTACTTCAGCGCAGACGGCGGGGACGGGGCGGGCACCGAGTTATGGAAGTACGACGGGGTCAACGCCCCCAGCCGCGTGGCCGACATCCACCCGGGCGCGGGCAGTTCCCACCCCGCCTATATGACGGTGGTGGGCAATTTCCTGGTCTTCAATGCGAATGGCAACGATGGCGCGGGGGAGGAACCCTGGGTGTATAACGGCGTCAACCCGCCCAGCCGGGTGGGCGACCTCAACCCCGGCGCGGATTCCTCATACCCGCAGGATTTCACCCTGTTCAACAGCGTCTTGTACTTCGGCGCGGATGATGGCGTGAATGGCAATGAATTGTGGAAGTACACCGGCGTCGGCCCGGCCACCCTGGCTGCCGACATCCAGAGCGGCTCCGATTCCTCCTATCCCACAGACCTGGCAGTCCTGGATAACAAACTATATTTCAGGGCCGAAGATGCAAACGGCGATTCCGAATTGTGGGAGTACGATGGTGTCAACCCACCCAGCCTGGTCGCGGATATTTGCCCAAGTTATTCCTCCTACCCGCGAGAGATGACAGCCTTCGATGGCCGCCTATACTTCCAGGCTGACGGATGCAATACGGCCGGGTATGAGCTTTGGTCGTATGACGGCGTAAACCCACCCACGATGGTCAGGGATATCAACCCGGAAGGCAATGGTTCCTATCCCAATGAACTGGCGGTATTCGACGGAAACCTGTATTTCAGCGCCAACGGCAACGACGGGGCGGGCCAGGAGTTATGGAAATACGACGGCGCCAACCCGCCCACGCGCATCGCCGATATCTACAGCGGCTCATTCGACGCATCCATAGCCTACCTGACCGAGTTCAACAACGCACTCTACTTCCGCGCCCGCGACAGCCACGGCTACGAATTGTGGAAGTATGACGGCGTCAACCCGCCCAGCCTGGTCGCGGATATCTACAGCGGGTCGAGCAGTTCCTCCCCGGGCTACCTGACCGTCTTCAACAACATCCTGTACTTTGCGGCCAACGGCAACGATGGCGCCGGCTACGAATTATGGAAATACGACGGCGTCAACCCGCCCAGCCGCGCCGTTGACATCTACGCCGGCTCCATGAGTTCCTCCCCGACGGGCCTGGCCGTATTCGATGGCATGCTCTATTTCGGCGCAAATGGCAACAACGGAGCCGGCAACGAATTATGGAAGTATGACGGGGTCAACCCGCCCACCATGGCAGTCAACATCGCCAGCGGGTCCGCCAACTCCTACCCCACTGACCTGGCGACGATGAACGGCATCCTCTACTTCCGCGCCTACGATGCGCTCACGGGCTTCGAACTGTGGCAATACGACGGCGTCAACCCACCCAGCCTCCTGGCTGACATTGCCAGCGGTACGACTGATTCCCATCCCAGTTCGCTGACCGTCTTCGACGACCGTCTGTATTTCCGCGCTTACGAACCATCCAATGGCCGCGAACTGTGGATGTATGACGGCGTCCACCCGCCCAGCCTCGAACTCGACCTGTGGCCGGGCGAGGTCAGTTCGTACGCCGATTCCCTGGCCGTCTTCAACGGCAAACTGTTCTTCGGCGGGGACGCCGGCAACGGCGCGGGCAACGAACTTTGGTCATACGTCAGGGACCCCATCTTCGCGGACGTGCCCCAGAACCACTGGGCCAACAACCAGATCGAAGACATCTACGAGTACGGCATCACCGGCGGCTGCGGCGGCGGCAACTACTGTCCCAACAACAACGTCACCCGTGAACAGATGGCCGTCTTCCTGCTCAAGGGCAAGCATGGCTCCGCCTACACCCCGCCCCCCGCTTCGGGCGCAGTCTTCAACGACGTGCCGGCCGGCGACCCCTTCGCCCCGTGGATCGAGCAGTTGGCCGCCGAAGGCATCACCAGCGGCTGCGGCAACAATAACTATTGCCCCGATCAGGTCGTCACGCGCGAGCAGATGTCCGTCTTCCTGCTGGTCGCCAAGCACGGGACGGGCTACAGCCCCGCCCCCGCGACCGGTGTGTTCAATGATGTGCCTGCCGGCAACGGCTTTGCCAAATGGATCGAGGCTCTGGCTGCCGAGGGTATCACCGGCGGCTGCGGCGGCGGCAACTTCTGCCCAAAGGGCACCGTCACCCGCGCCCAAATGGCGGTCTTCCTGGTGGCGGCCTTCAATTTGCCGTAAGAGAAATTTCATCAATATTCAAGGTAACAAAAGAGTCTTTGCACACACAAAGACTCTTTTGTTACCTGCTTGCTTCGGTGCAAAGCAGGGATGGATATCCACACTTCACGAAGGTGTTAATAGTAGAAAAAGGCTATTGAATTAATACGCCTAATTCAATAAAATATATCCGTATTATACGATTCCAATATATCCGAATCGAATTCTCCTGGGAGTGGCAGGCGGGGGATGTTCTGGTATATCCGACGAACAAAGATAGAGGCCTATGACATCCCGCATTCCAAAGGTTCCATTTTGTTGTGCATCGTTTATGGGGGCATGGATGGCTTGTTGCGCGCAGGCCGGGGGAGGTTCTCCCTGCCAAACATGACCCAACTCTTTTCTCCCCTTCCAATCCCTTATATTCAAGTTAGGAGAACTTCATGAAAAACAAATCTTTGCAAGCTCTGTTTGTCTTTCTCACCCTTCTGGCGCTGACTCTCAGCAGCCTGGGGATCACTCCCGCCTCCGCCCAGCCTGCCGCGGGCCTTCCTGCGGCGGGACAATTCCTTAACGCGGACGGCAGCCTGAATCTGACCACGGGCTACTCCGGCGGTTTGGACGTGAGCAACTACAGCGTGACGCTCGACCCGGTGCGCGGTCCCGTTTTTAGCCCGCTGGCAATCACAGCCAACGCCTGGAACGCGCTGGGCACAGGGCTGAACAATTTTGTCAGCGCCATCGCCATCAGCGGGACGGATGTGTATGTGGGCGGCAATTTCACCGATGCAGGTGGAGATGTGAATGCGGACTACATCGCCAAATGGGATGGCTCGGCCTGGTCGGCGCTGGGAGGAACGCCCTTGAACAATTCGGTCTATGCTATCGCCCTTAGCGGGACGGATGTGTACGTGGGCGGCGTGTTCACCGATGCAGGCGGGGATGCGAATGCGGACAAAATCGCCAAATGGGATGGCTCGGCCTGGTCGGCGCTGGGGACAGGGTTGAACAACACAGTCTATGCCATCGCTATCAGCGGGACGGATGTGTACGTGGGCGGCTACTTCACTGATGCGGGCGGAGATGCGAACGCGGACTACATCGCAAAATGGGATGGCTCGGCCTGGTTGGCGCTGGGGGCAGGGTTGAACGACATAGTCTATGCCATCGCCCTTAGCGGGACGGATGTATACGTGGGCGGCTACTTCACCGATGCGGGCGGAGATGCGAACGCGGACAAAATCGCCAAATGGAACGGCGCGGCCTGGTCGGCGCTGGGGGCAGGGTTGAACAACACCGTCAATGCCATCGTCATCAGCGGGACGGATGTGTACGTGGGCGGCTACTTCACCGATGCGGGCGGAGATACGAACGCGGACTACATCGCCAAATGGAATGGCTCGGCCTGGTCGGCGCTGGGCACAGGGTTGAGCTTTACAGTCTTTGCCATCGCCATCAGCGGGACGGATGTGTACGTGGGCGGCGGTTTTATCGATGCAGGCGGGGATGCGAATGCGGACAAAATCGCCAAATGGGATGGCTCGGCTTGGTCGGCGCTGGGGACAGGGTTGAACAACACAGTCTATGCCATCGCCATCGGCGGGATGGGTGTGTACGCGGGCGGCAATTTCACCGATGCGGGCGGGGATGCGAACGCGGACAAAATCGCCTTGTATGCAACCTGCGCCACAACGATCACCGTCACCAGCGGCGCGGACAGCGGCACGGGCTCCCTGCGCGAGGCGCTGGGCAATGTCTGCCCGGGCGGCACGATCAACTTCGACAACGATTATCACATCCTGCTCGATAGCACCCTCGCCGTCACCAAAGACCTGACGATAGACGGCGAAACGCATAAGATCATCCTCGACGGCCAGAACACCGTGCGCGTCATGTACACCGAATGGTCGCCGGTCACTGCCACGGTCAGGAACCTCACCATCCAGAACGGCCATGCCGATACAATCCTTGGCATTAGTGTAAAGGCAGGCGGCGGCATTCTCAACCTCGGCATGCTGGCCGTCGAGAACGTCACATTCCTCAACAATTCGGCAGTGGATGATGGCGGCGCGCTGTTTTCCTGGAACATCCTGACGGTTGCCAACTCCACTTTCTCCGGCAACTCCGCCACGAACGGAGGCGCAATCTATGATGGCACAAATGGCTTTGCCTTGGGTACGTCAATCGTCAACTCCACCTTCTCCGGCAACTCCGCCACCGGCAGCGGCGGCGGCGCGCTCAACACTACGACCGGCGCAGTCTACATTCAGAATTCCATCATCGCCAACTCGACCTCCGGCGGTAACTGTGCGGGAACCATCTTCAACTTCGGCTACAACCTCGACAGCGGTTCCACCTGCGGGTTTGGCAATTTCAACTCGCTCAGCAACACCGATCCCAAACTGGCAGCGCTCGCAGACAACGGCGGTCCCACCCCGACCTTTGCCCTACTCCCCGGTTCCCCGGCCATTAACGCCGGGACGAATACCGACTGTCCCGCAACCGACCAGCGCGGGGTAGCCCGACCACAGGGGGCGACCTGTGATATCGGTTCATATGAAGAGAAAGCCGCCATCTTTGCCGATGTGCCCACCACCCATTGGGCCAACAGCTTCATCGAGCGCCTCTACAACAACGGCATCACCGGCGGATGCGCTTCAAACCCACTCAACTACTGCCCGGACACCACCGTCACCCGCGCGCAGATGGCGGTATTCCTGCTGGTTGCCGAACACGGCACGGGTTATACCCCGCCCGAGGCCGTCGGCCTCTTCAACGATGTTCCCGCCAGCAACGGCTTTGCCAAATGGATCGAGCAACTCTATAACGAAGGCATCAGCGGCGGCTGCGGAGGCGGCAATTACTGCCCGAACACTCCCGTCACGCGCGAGCAGATGTCCGTCTTCCTGCTGGTCGCCAAGTATGGCAGCGGCTACAGCCCCGCCCCCGCGACCGGTGTGTTCAATGATGTGCCTGCCGGCAACGGCTTTGCCAAATGGATCGAGGCTCTGGCTGCCGAGGGCATCACCGGCGGCTGCGGTGGTGGCAACTTCTGCCCAAAGGGCACCGTCACCCGCGCGCAAATGGCGGTCTTCCTGGTGGCGGCCTTCAATTTGCCGTAGCGCCTTTCGCAAACAAAACGCCGCCCGAACGGGCGGCGTTTTTCTTTTCAAAATATCCCACACCCAAATGCCGTATAATCGACCCAGGATATCAGGGCCAGATGGCATCCCCACTCGTCGACGCGCGCGAACGCCCTGCCTGGCAGGTGTACCTGCTGGGCGGGCTGCGGATTCTGCGCAGCGGACAGCCCGCCACCCCACCGCCCTTCCGCGCGCAGGCCCTGCTGGCCTGGCTGCTGCTGCATCCCTCGCCGCAAAAACGGGAAGGGATCGCAGGCGGACTCTACCCCGATGCAAGCGGGGAGGCGGCCAAGGCCCGCGTGAGTGACTGCCTGTGGCTGGCGCGCAAACACCTGCCCGGTTTCCCGCTGCATGCCACACCCACCGGGGTCGGCTTCGACGCCGACCAGGTTTGGGTCGACGTGAACGAGTTCCGCCGCCTGGCCCGCCAGGGCGATCCCGCCAGCCTGGCCCGCGCCATCGATTTGTACTGCGGCGACCTGCTGCCCGAGCAGGACCTCGACTGGCTGCTGCTGGAACGCGAACATCTGTATCTTTCGTACGTGCGCGCCTTGCAGGCCTTAAGCACGCAGCTCCTGCAAAACGGGGAACCTGGGCAGGCCGTCCCGCTGCTCGAAACGCTGAACCAGATCGAACCCTTCGACGAGAACCACCTGCGCGCTTTGCTGCGCGCCCACCAATCCAGCGGCGGACGCGGGGCGGCGCTGGCGGCTTTCGACCGCTTCCGCATCCGCCTCAGGGACGAGATGGGACTCGAACCCGAGCCTGCCACGCTGGAACTGGTGATGGCCCTGCGCGCCCAGGCGGCCCCACCGCCCCCCTCCCGCGCGGACCTGAGCCTGCCCACGTCCCCCCGCGACCTCTTCCAACGCGGACAGCTTTCCCTCTGGCGCGGCGACTTCCGCAGCCTACAAGCCTGCATCGAGGCGCTGGGCAAAAAATCGGCGCAGGTCGATGCCGATGGCCTGGAGGCGGCCTCGGCCATGCTGCACGGCGACTTTGCTTACGCGAAGCAACTTCTCGCCAGGCATCTCCCTCCCCCGCTGTGGATCCAAATCCAGCAGATCCATCTCTCGGTCGAATTGAGGGAATTTTCGGACGTGGTGGAACGCTGCAAAGCGGCCATCCTGGCGGCCCACCAGAACAAAGACCTGCCCGCCGAACTGCTCCTGCTGGCCGACCAGGGTTCCGCCTATCAGCGCATGGGCCAACCCCTCGAAGCCATGCGCTGCGCCAACCAGATCATCACCCAGGCGGAGAGAGAGAAACTGCCCTACCTGATGGCGCGCGGACTGCTGCTCAAAGGCATTTTGCAGATCAGCCAGGGCTTCGAGCGCGACTCGCTGGAGACCTTCCATCACGCCGCGGCCTACGCGGGCGAACACGGCTTCCTGCCCCTGCTCTCGCGCGTGGAGGGCAAACTTGGAATTGCCTACCAGCAGGCGGGGAAAAACCGCCTGTCCATTCAGCATCACGAGCGCGCCCTGCAAATTGCCCGCGACCTGAACATGAAACGCGACGAGGCCGAGACCCTGCACAACCTGGCCGTGGCCCTGGCCTCGCTGGGACGCCACGAGGAGAGCATCGAGTACATCCGCCAGGGACGCGACCTGTTCGCCACGCTCCAGGACGAGCAGGGCATGGCGCGCAACACCTATCAACTGGCCTTTGGGCTGGCCCTGGCTGAAAATACCGACCTCAGCGAGGCGCTCGCGCTGGGCAGGCAGGCGCTGGGGATTTTCGAAAAGCATCAGTCGCAGGGCTGGATGGCTTCGGTCTACGCCATGCTCGGTTACATTCACTGGATGAGGCGCGAGCCTGACGCCGCCATCGCCATGTGCGAAGCGGCCATCCCCATCCACCAGAAACTCGAAGAACCCGATTACATCCCCGAACTGTATGGCTACATCGGCCTGGCCTGGCTGCAAAAAGGCGACCCGCGCAAGGCGCTGGAATTCACCGCCGCCGCCATGGACGAGATGATGCGCAGCGAACTGTACGACATCGCCTCCGAGGTCTACTACGCCCACGCCTCGGCCCTCGACGCGCTGGGCCGCCAGGAGGAAGCCACAGATTATTTCCAGCGCGGCTACGAGAACCTGCTGACCTACGCCGCCGAGATCGAAGACCCCGAGGCGCTGGCCGCCTACTTTCGCCGCGACCCGACCGTGCGGCGGCTGATGGAACAGGTCTACGCGCGCGGCATCGCCACCCCGCCGCGGGTCGAGACGCACCTGGTCCCATCGCGTGGACGCATTCCCATCCGCGTGGCGCTGACCGTGGACGCGGGCGCGCCCGACGCGGCCTTGAAGAACGCCTCGGGCGCAGTGGCCCTGCGGCGGATGCGCATCCAGCGCCTGCTGCGCGAGGCGCGCGAACAGGGCAGCGCCCCCTCGCTCGAACAGATCGCGGCGCTGATGGGCGTCAGCCTGCGGACGGTGCAGCGCGATGTGCGGCAATTGGAAGAAGCGTAAGGCAGAATCATATCTCGCCCTACTTTTTTTTAACGACAAATCCGCGAGACCCAACCGAGAGGGGTTTTGTATAGTGGGGACAAGATGAACGATCCGATTTCCTTCCACTTCAGTTTCATCGTACGCTGCTGGCGCGACTCGAACGGCGCG
>JBMOMS010000107.1:0-15695 GCA_049324895.1 Chloroflexota bacterium | reverse complement strand
AACCCTCGGACGAATCCTGATCATTTTGCTGGCAACCGTCCTTGTGGGCGCGGCGCTCTATTTCCTGGTCGATGCGAACAGTTCGAGCGCGGACCTGCCTTTCGACCGCCCCGAAGGCGCCGAGTTCCGCCCGCAGGGGGAACGGCCCCTGGGAGACTTCCCTGAGGGACTGCGCCCCGGGCGCGGCGGCGGAGAGCGTGGCGCCGTGGGCGGGCGCTGGATGTTCGGCCTGGTCAAGAATGTCGGTGTGATTGCCCTGCTGGTGGCGGTGATCGTCATCCCCAAAAGCCTGTTCAATCGGAAGAAGACTGACCCGCAGGTGGCGGATACGGAATCCCAATCCTGACAAAGAATCAAAAAAGCCGAAGGCGCATGAGGCCTTCGGCTTTTTTGATTGGATGAACACGTAGGTTACGCCATAAGCGTGACCTACGTGTAGCGCAAGTCTATTGTGCTTTTCCAAATTAATCGAGCAATAAATCAGGTATTCGGTACCGCAAGATTTATCTTGCGATGGGCAGTGCGCCGCCAAGCCACACGCAACGTGAACGTTGCGGTACCCCTCCATGTTTTCATGGTCAGCTTTAATTGTTAATCCACAAAAGCGGCGTGACCCTTCCATGAAAAAACCGTCACGCCACAGGCGTGACCTTTGCTGTCTTATACGTTGACGGGCGTCTCGGGCAGGCTGATGATGACCTTCAGCCCGTCGCCCAGTTTGCTCTCGGCGCGGATCTGCCCGCCGTGGGCCTGCACGATGGATTTGGCGATGGCCAGCCCCAGGCCCGAGCCGCCGTCGGCGCGGTGGCGGGAGGCGTCGGCGCGGTAGAAGCGGTCGAAGATGCGATCCAGGTCCTCGGAGGCCAGCCCAGGCCCCGAGTCGCGGATGGAGATCTCGATTCCGTCCGCGGTCAATTTGGCGGCCAGGATGATGCGTCCGCCTTCGGGGGTGTGGCGCAGGGCATTGTCCAGGATGTTGGTGAGCACCTGGGTGATGCGGGTGGGGTCAGCCGTCAGCTCGGGCAGGGGTTGCTCCACATCCACTTCGAGGGAAATGCTTTTCTTCTGCATCTGGAATTGGTACAGCGCGGCCAGGTCCTGCAATAATTTTGGGAGCGTGACAAGCTGCGGGTTGAGTTTGAGTTCGCCCGCGTCGGCCAGGGACAGGGTGCGCAGGTCATCCACCAGGTGTTCGAGGCGGCCCGCCTCTTCGCGGATGATCTCGAAGTTTTCGCGCGAGGGCGGCAGGACGCCATCATGCACGGCCTCGGCGTGGCCCAGGATCAGGCTGAGCGGGGTGCGCAGTTCGTGGGCAATGTCGGCGGTCATCTGGCGGCGGGTGTGGACCGAACGCGCCAGTTCGGCGCTCATCTTGTTGAAGGCGCGCGCCAGTTCGCCCATCTCGTCGTTGGAACGTACCGATACCTGCTGGTTGAGATTGCCTTCCGAGATGGCGTGCGTGGCGGCGGTCAACTCGCGGATGGGGCGGGTGAGGGTGCGCGAAATGAAGATGCCCAACAGAAACGCCACCAGCGTGGCCCCGAGGCTGCTGTAGATGAGAAGCTGGGTGTTGCGCTGGACGAATTCCTGGGCGCGCGGGTCGCTCGAAAAGGGCAGGCGGCTGCTCATCAGCAGGACGCCCACAGACTGGTCATCCACCGTGAGCTCGATGCCCAAATCCAGATCGGCGGCTGGGACTTGTTCCCCCACGGCAAAGCGATCCCTGGCCAGCACGACCACCCCATTTGTGTCGGTCAGCGTGAAGGGCGGGACGGGGTGCTCGTCGTGTTTGCCGTCCATCTCGGGCGGATTGTCCGACGGCGGCGGGAACAGCGACTCGACGTTTTCCCAGGAGGCGGTGCTTTGATAATAGCGGGTCAGCGTGGCGACCATGTCGGTCTGGGCGCGGTCGGTGACGAAGCGCGAGAATTCCTGGTTGGTGTTCCAGCGCGCCAGGACGAGCATCAGCGCGATACTGATCAGCCCGACCACCAGGAAGCCGAGCACCAACTTGAAGGTGATGGTCCGCATCGCTTATTCCCTGGCGAAGCGATAACCGACGCCGTAGACGGTTTCGATGTAGCGCGGGTTGCGCGGATCGGATTCGATCTTGCTGCGCAGGTTCTTGATGTGGGTGTCGATGGTGCGCTCGTAGCCCTCGTAGCGCACGCCCTGGATGATGTCGAGCAGGTCGAGGCGCGAGAAGACCCGCCCGGGCGCGGCCATGAGCGCAGCCAGGATGTCGAACTCGGAGGGGGTCAGGTCGATGTAGTCATCCTGCGCCTGCACGGTGCGGCCCTCGCGGTCGAGGGTCAGGTCGGCGGCGTGCAGCACCTGCGCCGAGGGTTCGGTGTTGCCGGTGCGGCGCAGGACGGCGCGCACGCGCGCGGTCAACTCACGCGGGCGGAAGGGCTTGGTGACGTAATCGTCCGCGCCCAGTTCGAGGCCCAGGATCTTTTCGTCATCGTCCACGCGGGCGGTGAGCAGGATGATGGGCGTATCCTGTTCGGCGCGATGCGCGCGCATGAAGGCGTAGCCGTCCATTTCGGGCATCATCACATCCAGGATGATCAGGTCTGGTTTTTCGTGGCGCGCCACCGCAAGGGCTTCCTTGCCATTATAGGCCGTGGCCACACGATAGCCTTCCTGGGTGAGATAACTCTCCACCAGGGAGACCAGTCTTCGTTCATCGTCCACAACAAGGATGGTTTTTGTGGTCATCGTGCCTCTCTTTTTTTTTCAGTATACCAATTTTTAACCAAACTTCGGAAGTCTGTCAGACCTCCGAAGTTTGGTCTGATCTATCCAATGCCTTGCAGGTATTCGATCAACGTGTCGATCAATAGCAAGGTGGGATTTGTGCGCGTTGTCTGGGCATCGCTGGAGGAACTGTCCGACGAAGATGAATTGCTGGATGAGTTGCCGCCTCCGAAACCACCGCCCATGTCGGGCGGGCCGCCAGCGCCCATCATTGGGCCGCCGCCATCGGGTGGGGCAAATCCGCCGCCTGTGGTGGTGTTGGTGGAGGTACTGTCCGTTGTCGTGCTTCTCACCGGCATGTTCGCCATCAGGCTTTTTTCCTGCATGACCGTCATCACGTCGCGCTGGGTCAGGCCCAGGGCCTCGATGGCTTGCATTTGTTCCGCGCTCATCGCGCCTTCGATCTGCTTGAGCAGGCCGTCCACTTCCTCCTGTGCGGCGGTGTCGCTCTGGCTGATCTCCTGGTAGACCTGCCAGTAGATGACCAGTTCCCTGGCCTGTTCGGCGGTGACGGCCTGTTCGGTGCCGTCGAGTTTGAGCGTGCCGAGGATGAGTTTCGATTCGGTGTCGAGTTCGCTTTGCGTGGGAGCCGCCTGGGTGGCTTGCGCGCCGCAGGCTGTCAGGATCAAGGCCAGCAGGGTGAGGGAAATCAGGGTGATCTTTTTCATGGGGTTATCCTTGGTGGGCTTGCAGGAATTGGATCAACGCGTCGATCAGTTCAGGCTGGATGAAGTTCCCACGGCCCGCGGGCAGATTCCCGGCCTGGGGCGTGCCGTTCATCTCGGGAGGCGTGCCGCCGTTCCCGCCTGGACCTCCAGCCTGGGGCGTGCCATCCGGCGGGGTGCCGCCGCCCGGGCCGTTCGGTCCACCGTTTCCCTGCGGCCCGCCCATCGTCACGCCCTGATCTTGCAGGATGGCCATCATGCTGTCGCGCGTAATCTTCAAATCGGCAATGGCCTTGACCTGTTCAGCCGTCAGCGCGGATTCGATCTGCCGGACGAGCGCGTCGACCTGCTCCTGCGCGGCGGAATTTTGTGTGGCCTCCTTCAAGGCGGTCCACAATTCGATGAGGTGCGCTGTTTGTTCGCCCGTCAGGGACAGGTTCGTATCGGCCAGCAGGAAGGTGCCCGTCAGCAATTGCTCGGGAACGCTGACCGCGTCGGTGTAGTCGGTGTTCAGGGCCGAGGTCAGGGCGGCGGGTTGGAGCGCCTGCTCCTGGGGTTGGGCGGCGGGAGCGGCGGGCGTCTGCGCCAGTTGGGTGGAAACGATCTGTGCGACGGCCGTGGCCTCTTGCACGGAGGCAGGCTGTTCAGTCGCAGCCGCGCCGCAGGCCGTGAGGAGGAGGGTCAACAGGGTGAGTGTGATGAGGAGTCTTTTCATTTTTGTCCTTGGATGTTTGATGTCATTGCGAGGAGGCGTTCTTTGCCGACGAAGCAATCTCCTGTAGTAAGGAAAAAGCAATGTATTCCACGAGATTGCTTCGTCGGGTTTCGACGCTGTCGCGTCTCAACCCTCCTCGCAAGGACATGATGTTTACTCGTATCTCAACGCCTCGATGGGGTCGAGTTGGGCGGCCTGGTTCGCGGGGTAGTAGCCGAAGAAGGCGCCCACCGCCGCGGCGGAACCAAAGGCCAATAAAATGGAGGCAGGCTGGATCACGGTGCGCATGTCGCTCAACGCGCCGAAGATGTACGAGCCGCCCACGCCCACCAGCGTCCCGATCAAGCCGCCAACGATGCTCAGCATGAGCGCCTCGGTTAGGAATTGCAGGCGGATGTCGGCCGGGGTCGCGCCAACGGCCTGGCGGATGCCGATCTCGCGCGTGCGTTCGGTGACGCTGACCAGCATGATGTTCATGATGCCGATGCCGCCCACGATCAGCGAGACGCCCGCCACCCAGGCCAGCAGTGAACGGAAGGCGGATGTGGTGGATTCACGCGTGCTGATGATGTCCTGCTGGGTCGTGATGGTGAAGTCCTCGGTGTCGGCGGTGACGTCGTGGCGCTTGATGAGCAGGCGCTCGATGTTGGCGATGATGGCATCCTGGTCCGCGCCTTCCTCCACCTCCACGTAGATCATGCGCACGCTGTCGCCCATGAAACGGGCAAACATGGAGGGCGTGAATTTTTGGAACACCACACTGATAGGCATGTAGAGGCGCGAGTCGAAGTCGGTGTTGCCGACCAGGCCCTTTTCCTCGAAGACGCCGATCACCGCCAGTTGCGTGTTGCCGACCTTGATGTACTCGCCGATCGGGCTGCTCTCGCCGAACAACTCTTCCGCCACGCTGGAGCCGAGGATGACGACCTTGCTCTTGCGCTCGATCTCGGTCTCGTTGAAGTAGCGGCCCTCGGCAATCTCCATGTCGCGCACGGAGGGGAAGCCCGTGGTCGTGCCGAGGATTTCCACGTCTTCGAGGGTCACGTCACCCGCCTTGACGGTCTCGCTGGAATTTTGCTCCACCACCACGGCCTTGACGTTGCTCACGCCGTCCTGGATGGCGGCTGCGTCGTCGTAGACCAGCCCGCCGCTGGGAGCCTGGCCCGGGCCGCCGCGCGTCATGGATCCTTGCACGAAGACCAGGTTCGAGCCCAGGCTGGTGATCTGCTCCTGGATGGTGGCTTCCGTCCCTGCGCTGATGGCGATCATGATGATGACCGCCGCCACGCCGATGATGATGCCCAGCATGGTCAGCAGGGAACGGATTTTGTTTTTGAAAATGGCTTCCCAGGCGATGCGGATGGCTTCGAGCGGCTTCATGCTGCACCTTCCTGTTGGCTGTGGAGCGGAATGGTATTCCGCTCATGGATCGGCGGGATGTTATCCCGCCCCACATGTTTTCCGTTGTGAGTGATTTCGTCGATCACGCCATCCTTCAAAGTGATGGTGCGCTGCGTGTGCGCGGCAATCTTCGGGTCGTGGGTGACCATGACGATGGTGGTGCCCTGCCTGTGCAGGGTATGCAGCAGGTTCATGATCTCCTCGCCCGAGCGGCTGTCGAGGTTGCCGGTCGGCTCGTCGGCGATGACCATGACCGGGTCGTTGATCAGCGCGCGGGCGATGGCCACGCGCTGCTGCTGTCCGCCCGAGAGTTCGTGCGGTTGGTGATGAATCCGATCGCCCAGTCCCACCAGTTCAAGCATGGCCTGCGCCTTCTGGTCGCCCTCTTCCACGGAGACTTTCGCATCCGCGTGGTTGTAGAGCAGCGGCAGGGTCACGTTGCGCAGGGCGCTGGTGCGCGCCAGCAGGTTGTAGGCCTGGAAGATGAATCCGAGCTTGCGATTGCGCACGGCGGCCAGCTCCGCCTTGTCGAGGTTGCTCACATCCTCGCCGTCCAGGATATATTGTCCCGAAGTGGGCTGGGACAGGCAGCCCAGGATGTGCATCAGCGTGCTCTTGCCCGAGCCAGACGGGCCCATGATGGCGACGAACTCGCCCGCCTCGATCTTCAGGCTCACGCCGTTGAGCGCCGCCACGCTGATATCACCCATGCCGTACACCTTGGCGATGTCAACGATTTCGATGATGGTTGCGCTCATTTTGTCTCCGTGGTACCTGTTGTGACCACGTCGCCAGGCTTGAGCCCCGATTTGATCTCGGCATACAGCAGATCCTGAATGCCGACTTCGACGACCTTCAGGACGGGCGTGCCGTTTTCCATGACGAAGACGGTGTACACGTCACCCGCCTGGTGCAGGGCTTCGATGGGGATCAGCAGGGCATCTTCCGCGCGGCCGCCGATCACGTCCACCGAGGCGGTGGTGCCCAGCGGCAGGTTGAAGGCGGTTTCGTTGATCTCCGTCAGTTGGACGATGGCGCGCACGACCGAGGTGCCCGACTCGGAGTACAGCCCGGGGTCGACCTGGGTGACGACGCCCGAGTAGGTCTTGTCGGGCAGGATGTCGAAGATCACGTCGCACTCGTAGCCGACGGCCACGTTGGCCCAGTCTGATTCGTCGAGGTAGAGTTCGAGGTAGGGCTGGTCGAGGTCGGCGATGGTGATGATCGTCGCGCCGCTGCTGACGTTGTCGCCCTCGCTCGCGTCGATGGACATGACCGTGCCCGCAAAGGGCGTATAGAGCAAGGTGCCGTCCAGGTCATCCTGGGCCGATTGCAGGTCGAGCTGCGCCTGTTCAAGCGCGGTCAGCCCCGAGCCGGTGGCATCTTCGGGGACTTCGCCACCGGTCAACGCCGCGTAGTAGTACTCCGCCTCTTGGACGGTGGCCTGGGCCGCGGCCAGATCGGCGCGCGCGGAGAAGATCTCGGTATCCGAGGGCGCGGAGATGTATTTCTGCCCCGAGGAGCGGTCGGTGGTTGTGAAATGATTCGGAACGTAGATTTCCTCGTAGCTGACCCAGGCGCCGCTCAGCTTATCCTGAACGTAGTCGAGGTAATCCCTGGCTTTCTGGAGCGCGGCCTGCAAATCCTTGTTGGTGGAGTCCTGGTCGAGGGCGGCCTGCGCCTCGGCCACGGCGGCTTCGGCCTTGGCGACTTCGTTTTCCCAATACAGGATGTTCGGCCCGAGCACGTATTCGAGATGATTTTGGGCGCTGACCACCGCCTCCTGGGCTTCGGCCACGGCGATCTGGGCGGCGGCGATGGCGCTGGGGGAGGTGAGTTCGGCATAGGCGCGTTTGGCTTGCGTATAGGCAATCTGGGCGTCGCTGTCGTCCACTTTGGCAAGCAGGTCGCCCGCTTCGACCTTGTCGCCCACGCTGACCAGCAGTTCGGTCATCCGCCCGCCGGTCTCGAAGGCCAGGTCGGTTTCGCTGGCCGAGGTCAGGGTGCCCGTGCCGCTGGCATAGATGACCAGGTCACCCTGGCGGACGGTGGTGGTCTGCAGGCTGGCCGTGGTGGTCGTAACCTGCGACGGCGTGTACACGAGTTTGTAATAAGCGAAACCGCCTGCGGCGGAAAGAAGGAGCAGGATGACGATTCCCCAGATGATTTTTTTGGATGCTCTGGATTTGGAGGGTGACTTTGCTTTGGCAACAACGGACGCGCTGGCTTGTGTTTGAACGGACATCGGAATTCCTTTCTGACTGCGCTGAGTAACAAGTACCCTGTCAGTATATTTTTCCGATGTTAGGGAAAGGTCGTTAAATTATGGAGAGATTGTGTTCTTGTGCGCAATGGAGGGATCAAAAAAGAGACCCATTACGGGTCTCTTTTTGGTCTCTATCGGAGTGCGGACTTAAGTCCGCATTCCGTTACGGGGGTTACTTCCTCCCGTTTGTGGACGGCAGGTCACGCGGCTCCAACATGCCCCAGCGGCTGGCGCCCAGGTACAGGATGTCGAGGATCAGGTCCTCGTAGCGGATGCCCTCGGCAGCGGCTTGCAGGCACAGGTCGCTGTAGTCGGGGGTCAGGCCGGGCAGGGTGTTGATCTCAATCAGGCGCGGATTCCCCTCCTCGTCCAGGCGGATGTCGGTGCGGGAGACATCCAGCGCGTTGAGCAGTTGGTGGGCGCGCAGGGCAAAATGCTTGAGTTTCTTTTCGAGTTCGGGATCGATATCGGCGGGACAAAAATACCCGGGTGCGCCGTCTGCCCCCACATCCTTCGACTTGGCCTCCTGGCTGTAGACCCAGGGCGTGACCGAGCGGCTGCTGTCCAGTTCGAGCACGGGAAAGCGGTGAAAGCCGTCCTTCTCGTACCAGTCGGGGTGGCGGGAATATAGCTTTGCGTCGGAGCGCCCCAGGATGCCGACCGTGAATTCGCGGCCCGGCAGGAAGGTCTCGACCAGGGCGGGCTGCTGGTAGGCGTTGATGATGTACTGGACGCGCTCGCGCAATTCCCTTTCGTTGTTGACGATGGCCTTCATGTCCACGCCCATGCCGGTTCCCTCGCGGGCGGGCTTGACGAAGAGCGGGAATTTCAACTCGGAGCGCAGCGGCTCGTCGCCGGCGTTGAACTCCTGGAAGGGGGCCACCGGCAGGCGGCGGTCGCGCCAGATGCGTTTGGTCAGGGTCTTGTCGAGGGAGATGCCGTTGGTCAGCACGCGCGAACCCGTGTAGGGAATCCCGAACATTTCCAGCAGGGCGGGCACCTGGGCTTCGCGCGCGTCACCCCCCAGGCCTTCGGCGATGTTGAAGCAGATATCGGGTTGGGCTTCCTGGAGGGCAAAGGGCAGGCTGCGATCCGCCTGCAGGAAAACGGTCTCGTGTCCGTCGGTTTCGATGGCCCCGCGAATGTGTTCGATGGTCTCGATATGGTCGAAATCGGCAAAGGCGTCGGGGGGAACGCCTTCGGGTTTGGGCGTGTTGTCATCCTTGATGTTGGCCAGGACGGCCACTTTCCAATAACGTTTCATGCGACGACTGGGAGGCTGATCTGCGCCTGTCATTTTTGTTCTCCTGTTTCGATTCGGTGGGTCAAAACGCGGCAAAGTATAGTACAAACCGGGATTATTTCAAGGGGTATGGACAACTTTTAGGAAAAAAGGGCCCCCGCGACGTTCATCTTAACGTCCGGGACATTTGCAACTGGACAAGTGTTATCCTTTCAGGTATCATTGGCACGCTTGTACACCTGCTCACGAAAGCGGCAAGCTCATAAATTGCATGACCCGGATAAGACACTTATCCGGGTTATTGTGCATAATCCCTGTCTACGAATGCTGCGCAAGCAGTAAATTTTCAAAACCCGGCGTGGAGGCGAAATGACGGATCTGATCAAACAAATCACCGGCGACTTTCAACGGCAAATTGAAGGTTTCGAGCCAGAGTTCGGTATCAGCGATATTGGTACAGTGCTGGAAGCTGGTGACGGTATTGCCCGCGTCCAGGGCCTGGCGAACGTAAAGTCGCAGGAACTGGTGCAGTTTGCCAATGGGGTGATTGGCATCGCGTTCAACCTTGAGAAAGACAGTGTCGGCGTAATCGTAATGGGTGATTACGCCGAAATTTCGGAAGGCATGACCGTACGCGCACTGGGCCGCATCGCCTCGGTGCCGGTCGGGGATGCCATGATCGGGCGTGTGGTCAACGCGCTCGGCGAGCCGATCGACGGCAAGGGCCCGATCGCCACGACGGGTTTCCGCCCCATCGAGCGCATCGCCCCCGGCGTGGTTCAGCGCCAGGACGTGGATACCCCGGTGCAGACCGGCATCAAGTCCATCGACGCGATGATCCCCGTCGGCCGCGGCCAGCGCGAACTGATCATCGGCGACCGCCAGACCGGCAAGACCGCCATCGCCATCGATACCATCATCAACCAGAAGGGCAAGGACCTGGTCTGCATCTACGTGGCCATCGGCCAGAAGAAGGCAGCCATTGCCCGCACGGTCGGTATTTTGGAACGCGCCGGCGCGATGGATAACACCATCATTGTCGTGGCCGCCGCGGACGAATCGGCCGCCTTGCAGTACATTGCCCCGTATGCGGGCTGCGCCATCGGCGAAGAATTCATGGAAACCGGCCGCGACGCGCTGGTGATCTACGACGACCTTTCCAAACACGCCTGGGCCTATCGCCAGGTTTCCCTGCTCCTGCGCCGCCCGCCCGGACGCGAAGCCTATCCTGGCGACGTGTTCTACCTGCACTCCCGCCTGCTCGAGCGCGCCGCCCGCCTGGCCAATGACTACGTCATCGTCGGCAAGGATGCCGGCGACGAGGCTGGGAGCGGGGACGCAGTGGACGGCAGGGTCTTCAAAGGCCCGCTTTCGAAAGACGAGGCCAAGGAAGCCCTCAAGCACATGCAAAACGCCGAAGGCTACAAGATCGCCAAGGTCAAGGGCACCGGCGGATCGCTGACGGCGCTGCCGATCATCGAAACCCTGCTCGGCGACGTTTCGGCCTACATCCCGACCAACGTGATTTCCATCACCGACGGCCAGATCTACCTCGAGTCCAACCTGTTCAATGCGGGCATCCGTCCCGCCGTGAACGTCGGTATCTCCGTCTCCCGCGTGGGTGGCGACGCCCAGACCAAGGCCATGAAGCAGGTGGCCGGCCGTTTGCGCCTCGACATGGCCGCCTATCGCGAACTGGCTGCCTTCGCCCTGATGGCCTCCGACCTCGACAAGGCCACGCAGCAGCAGCTCAGCCGCGGACAGCGTATGCAGGAAATCCTCAAGCAGCCGCAGTATTCGCCCGCCTCGCTGGCCGAACAGGTGATCGCGATCTTCGCGGGCACCAACGGCTTTGCGGACCTGGTCCCCGTCGACAAGATGGCCCAGTGGCAGGCTGACCTGCTGCGCTACATGGAATCCTCCTATCCCGAGATCGGCAAGGATATCACCGAGAGGAAAATGATCACGGACGATACCCGCGCCGCCCTCACGAAGGCGCTCGACGCCTTCCGCGCCGGCTGGCAGGCGGTATAACCCATGGCCTCCGCACGCGAGATGCGTCTGCGCATCAAAAGTGTCAAGAACATCTCCCAGGTCACGCGCGCCCTGGAGGCGGTCAGCGCGGCCAAGGTGCGCAAGGCGGTGCAGGCCGTGACGGCCACCCGCGCCTACGCCACCAAGGCCTGGCAGGTGTTGACCCATGTGGCCGCCCAGCCCGGACGCCAAAGTTTGCATCCGTTATTGACGGATCGCTCCGAGCCGAAGAACGCCCTGGTTATCGTGCTGACGGGCGACCGCGGCCTGGCCGGCGCCTATAACACGAACGTCATCCGCTATGTGGCCGGGCGCTTCGATCAGTACCAGCTTCCCGTCCAGTACATTGCCGTGGGCCGCAAGGGCCGCGACCTGCTCCTCCGCCGCCGCAAACAGGTGGTCGCCGATTTCAGCAACCTGCCTGCCGCGCCCTCCTTCTCGGACGTGTCGGCCATCGGCCGCATGGCCGTCGACGTGTTCCTGAAGGGTGAAGTGGACGAGGTCTACCTGGTGTACACAGATTTCGTCAACATGGGTCGCCAGACCACCACCATGAAGAAGCTCCTGCCGTTGCAAGTCAGCGGCGGAGAGGGTCTGGTGGAGGACTTCGGCCAGGCGAAGACCGGGCCGGCCGCGGCGTATGAGTACGAACCCGACCAGCGTGAAATCCTGGACGAGATCATTCCGCGCTTTACGGCCCTGCAGGTCTACCAGGCCGTGCTCGAATCGCAGGCCAGCGAACATGCCGCGCGCATGATCGCCATGCGCAACGCCACCGACAACGCCAAGGAACTGGTCGGCGCGCTGCAACTGGCCTACAACAAGGTGCGCCAGCAGGCGATCACCAACGACATCTTAGACATTGTGGGCGGCGCGGAAGCGCTTGCCGCGAAATAACTGGAGGTAATCATGGCAAATTCAACCGGCCGTGTTGTGCAGGTTCTGGGTGGTGTGGTCGACGTGGAATTCCCCGAGGGTGGAATTCCTGAAATCTTCGAAGCGATTTCGGTGGACCGCCCCGGTCAGGAGCCGCTCATCCTTGAGGTTCAGAAGCACCTTGGGGATGGCTGGGTTCGCACCGTTTCGATGGACTCGACCGACGGTCTCCAGCGCGGATATGCCGCCACGGCCACCGGCGCGCCCATCATGGTCCCTGTGGGGCCTGCCACGCTGGGGCGCATCTTCAACGTGCTCGGCAAACCCGTGGATCAGAAGGGCGAAATCAACGCCGCTTCGCACTATCCCATCCACCGCCCCGCGCCGCTGTTCTCGGAACAATCCACCCGCGTGGAAGTGTTCGAAACCGGCGTCAAGGTCATCGACCTGATCGCCCCCTTCACCAAGGGCGGCAAGACCGGCATCTTCGGCGGCGCTGGCACGGGCAAGACCGTCATCATCATGGAACTGATTCGTTCGGTGGCCACCGAGCACGAAGGCAACTCCGTGTTCGCGGGCGTGGGCGAACGCACCCGCGAGGGCACCCAGCTCTACCGCGAAATGATCGAGTCGGGCGTTATGAAGGACACGGTCATGGTCTATGGCCAGATGAACGAACCTTCGGGCGTGCGCCTGCGCGTGGCCCTCTCGGCGCTCTCGATGGCCGAATACTTCCGCGACCAGGGCCGCGACGTGCTGCTCTTCGTGGATAACATCTTCCGCTTCTCCATGTCGGGTTCCGAGGTGTCGGCCCTGCTCGGACGTATGCCGTCCGCGGTGGGCTACCAGCCGACCCTGGCGACCGAGATGGGTGAACTGCAGGAGCGCATCACCTCGACCCGCACGGGTTCGATCACGTCCATGCAGGCCGTGTACGTGCCCGCGGATGACTACTCCGACCCTGCGCCTGTGGCGACCTTCACCCACCTCGACGCGACCATCGCCCTCGAACGCTCCATCGTGGAAAAGGGCATCTACCCCGCCGTCGACCCGCTGGCCTCCACCTCCCGCATTCTCGATCCCAACATCGTGGGCGAGGAACACTACCGCACCGCCCGCGAAGTCCAGCGCGTGCTCCAGCGCTACAAGGACCTGCAGGACATCATCGCCATCCTGGGCATCGACGAACTCTCCGAGGACGACAAACTGATCGTGGCGCGCGCCCGCAAGATCGAGCGCTTCTTCTCCCAGCCCTTCTACGTGGCCGAGCGTTTCACGGGCATCCCGGGTCGCTACGTGCCGCTGCAGGAGACCGTGCGCGGCTTCCGCCAGATCCTGGACGGCAAATGCGACGACCTGCCCGAACAGGCCTTTATGATGGCTGGCACCATCGAAGACGTGCGCGAGAAGGCCGAGAAATTGGCAAAGGCCTAGGAGTTGCCAGTTACACGTTGCACGTTACGGGTTGCGCATCTTCGTAACCCGTAACCTGTAGCTCGTAACCCGTAACGTGTGAGGTGCCCCTTATGACCATTCGTTGTGAGATTGTTTCGCAAGACCGTACCGTCTTCGCTGGCGACGTGGACATCGTTGTGCTGCCCGGCTCGGGCGGCGAAATGGGCATCCTGCCCAAGCATGCGCCCGTCCTGACCACGCTCAAATATGGCGTGATCAAAGTGCGCCACGGCGGCAGGGAGGATGTCTTCACCGTCGCGGGCGGAGTGGCTGAAGTCCAGCCCGAGATTGTGACCATCCTGGCTGACGCCGCGGAGAACGTCGAGGAAATCGACGAGGCCCGCGCCGAAGCTGCCCGTAAACGCGCAGAGGAAGCGCTCGCCAAGGGCGCGCCCGTCGACGGCGACGCCTACCTGGCCATGGAAGCGGCCCTGCGCCGCTCCAACCTGCGCCTGGACGTGGTGCGCCGCTACCGCAAGGGCAGCCGCTCCCCGTATTCCGAATAGCAGGAAACGTGGCCCTCTTTTCAAAAGACCTGGGGATCGACCTGGGTACCATGTACACCCGCCTGGCGGATGGCGCGCAGGTCGTGCTGCAAGAACCGACCATCGTGGCCATCGACGTAGCCGAGCAGAAGATGGTGGCCGTGGGCCAGGAGGCGCGCGATATGTTCGGCCGCGTGCCGGACAGCATCGAAGTGGCGCGTCCCCTTAAAAACGGCGTCATTGCCGATTACGAAATCACCCAAACCCTGCTGAAGTGGTTGATCCAGCACGCCAGCGGTTCACGTTTCATCCGCCCGCGTGTGATGATCTCGGTGCCATACAATGTGACCAGCGTGGAGCGCCGCGCGGTGTACGAGGCCGTGCTCGAAGCCGGCAGCCGCGAGGCGTATTTGATTCAGCAGCCGCTGGCTGCCGCGCTGGGTATCGATCTGCCAATCAATTCGCCTTCGGGCAACATGGTCATCTGCCTGGGCGGGGGATGCACCGAGGCGGCGGTCATGGCCATGTACGGCATCGTTTCGGCGGAGACCCTGCGGGCGGGCGGCATGGACCTGGATGAGGCCATCATCAGCTACGTGCGCCGCAAGTACGGCGTCATCATAGGCGCCGCCACGGCGGAACAGCTCAAGGTGCGCATCGGCGCGGCTGTCCCCCAGGACACGGAAAACAGCATGGAGGTCCAGGGCCAGGACCAGGTCACGGGCCTGCCGCGTCCCGTCACGTTGACCACGGGCGAGATCGTCGAGGCCTTGCAGGAACCGCTCAAGCAGATCGTCGAGACCGGCCGCCGCGTGCTGGAAAAGACCCCGCCCGAGCTGGTGGCCGATATCATCGACCGCGGTGTGGCCCTGTGCGGCGGCGGCGCGCTCCTGCGCGGCATCGACCGGCTGCTGACCAAGTCGCTTGGCATCCCCGCCTACCTGGTGGATAACCCGATGACCTGTGTGGCCGAGGGTGCGATGAAGAGTTTCAGCATGTTGAACGTGTTGAAACGCAACCTGCCGCAAGTATAGGAAACCAAACGGCTCCCATCAGGGAGCCGTTTTTTGATCTGTCGTGGTCAGGGGGAGGCAATGACCATCCACCAGCCCGAGCCGCCCGGGTCGTTGTTGTTCTGCCAGGCGTTCCAGACACCCTCGCTGCCGTGCCAGTCGCTGGCGCGGTTCTCGCCGGTGAGCGGATCGTTGTAATAGATGCGCACATCCCCGGGGTTGTCGGGGTCGATGGCGATGCCTGTGACCAGCACGAAGTGCGCGCCCGAGTCGGGGTCGTAGAGCAGGGTGAACACGTCGATCAGGACGGGGTCGCCGCCGGTCAGTTTTTCGACCAGCAGGGCCAGGGCGTCGTCGGCGTCATTGACCGCGCCCGTGGTGATCGTCCCGGGCGCGAAGTGTTCGGCGATCCTGACCATGTTCGCGGGGCTGGTGTAGGGGAAGTGTCGCTCGGTGTAGTAGCCTTCGTCGGCAGCGTAGTCGATGACCTGCGCTTCGGTCAGCGGCGTTTCGGGGTTGGCGTAATTGTAGGCCATGGCGATGACGGCCTCGCCGCAGGAGGTGGCCTTCGACTGCATGAGCGCGTCCACGGGCAGGTTCATTTTGCCGTGCAGGCGCAGTTGGCGCTCCCAGTAGCTTTCGTCTGCGGCGGGGGCAAAGGCCGAGACGAGCAGCGCGCCGATGCACAACAGGGCGGCGGCCAGATTTTGCGGGGTGGGGGAGGGTTTCATCTCAAATTCCTTTGTGGTCTCGACGCGGTTGGGGCGCATTCCCTTTCCATT
>JBMOMS010000106.1:0-15966 GCA_049324895.1 Chloroflexota bacterium | reverse complement strand
GGGGGCGCCGGCCTGGCCTGCTTCGAAATTACAGACTAAAGTCCGCGCCCCGCAAATTTTCGGATGCCTCTGCCGATTGGCGGGCTGCCCCCTGGATCGAGGCCCTGGCAGCCGAAGGCATCACCGACGGCGGCAAATTCTGCCCCAAGACCACCGTCAACCGCGAACAGATGGCGGTTTTCCTGGTGGCGGCCTTCAACCTGCCGTAGCGTCCCCATGACAATTTTGTAAGCCAATTGTGAAGCCCGTTTTTCCTTTTTTGTGTTATCCATTCCCGTGGCGCGGTATAAACATCGCGCCACGGGGTAAGCACGTTCAAAGCACGTATTGAACGGCCATACCGCAGAAACCGATGCACAGGAAAGGAAACCCATGCGTATCAAAACCATATTCCGCAGTCTGATCTTCGTCTTATTCGCTGCCGCCGCACTGGCAGGCGGCCTGCAACCCGTTGCGGCCCAGGACGGGCCGGCTTCCCTCACGGGCTGGCTGTCGATCCAGCGCGGCGACGGGCCGCAAGGCTCCAACGCGACACAGACCGTCTACTACTTGCAGGCAGATGACGGCACCTCCACCCGCCTGCTCCCAACGGAGGATCTGCTCGCCGCCCAGGCTGGCCTGCTGGCCCTGGACCGTCAACGGGTCACCGTGTACGGAAGGGGCGACAACCCCTCCGCCAGCGGGGATGGGTTCACGGTCGAGACCATCGAAGCCGACGGGGAAGGGACTCCCGCCGTCGACTCGGCCGCCATCAGCGGCGCCAGGCCCTTCCTCTCCATCATGTGCAAGTTCGCCGATTACACCCAGGAACCGCAAAACCTGGCCTACTTCCAGGGCATGTACGGCGCCACCTACCCGGGCCTGAACCATTACTGGCGCGAACTGTCTTATAACAACATCAACATCACCGGCAGCAATGCCCTGGGGTGGTACACCCTGCCCCAGCCGCGCTCCTACTACATTTACGGCGGTCAATTGGATTTCGACCGCGCCGCGAACGATTGCACCGCCCTGGCCAACCCGCACGTCAATTTTGCGGGCTTCACCGGCATCAACCTGATGTTCAACTACGACCTGGATGGCTACGCCTGGGGCGGCAGCCACTACATGACCCTGGACGGCGTTACCAAAGCCTGGCCGATGACCTGGGAACCCCCGTGGGGCTACGAATCCATCGGCGTCATCTCGCACGAGATGGGACATGCCTTCGGGCTGCCGCATTCTTCGGGGGAATACGGCGAGACCTACGACAACCGCTGGGACGTGATGAGCGATCTGTGGAGCGACTGCGGGCGTTCCACGCACGCCACCTATGGCTGCCTGGGCCAGCACACCATTGCCTATCACAAGGACCTGCTCGGCTGGGTGCCCGCTTCGATGAAGTACACGTTGAACTACTCCGCCATTCCCGCGGAGGCCGATTCAGCCATGAGCGCGGGCGCCTACCTGATGGCGAAACTGCCCATCACGGGCACGAATCAGTACTACACGGTGGAGACCCGCTTCCGCCCCGGGTACGATGTAAAACTGCCCAACCCGGGCGTCATCATCCACCACGTCAACCCATCCCGCTATGAAAGCCCGGCGCACGTGATCGACATCGACAACGATGGAGATACCGGCGATGGGGGCGCCATCTGGTCGGTGGGCGAAACCTTCACCGACTCGGCCAACCACATCAGCGTGCAGGTGCAGGCGCTGACCTCCAACGGCTACACGATTCGGATTCAGAACGGCTCGGCGGCAGCCACCATCGAGATCGACAGCAACGCGCAGGTCCTCACCTTTGGAGATGTGCCCCTGGGCTATTGGGCCTCCCAATGGATCGATAAACTGTACAACAACAAGGTGACGGGCGGCTGCTCGACCAACCCGTTGATGTTCTGTCCCACCAAGAGCATTAACCGCGCCGAACTGGCGGTCTTTGTGCTGCGCGCCAAGTATGGCTCCACCTATAATCCGCCTGCCGTGAGCAGCAGCACCGGCTTCACCGATGTGCCCACCAACCACTGGGCCGCCGCCTGGATCAAACAACTGGCCGCAGAAGGCATCACCGGCGGCTGCGGCAACGGCAACTACTGCCCCAACAACCCCGTCGACCGCGCCTCCATGGCCGTGATCCTGCTGCGCGCATCCCACGCACCGGGGTACCAGCCGCCGGCGGTGGGAGCCAGCACCGGCTTCACCGACGTGCCCACCAACCACTGGGCCGCCGCCTGGATCAAGCAACTGGTGGCCGAAGGCATCGCCAGCGGCTGCACGGCCAGCACCTATTGCCCCACAGCCTGGGTCACCCGTGAGCAGATGTCGGTCTTCCTGGTGGAGACCTTCAACCTGCCATAGCGCCCCTCACGACAAAAAACGCTCCCGGTTCCCGGGAGCGTTTTCGATTCTGGCGTGTTATTTCGAAGCGTCGATAAATTGCCTGATGACACCGGCAACGTATGCCGCATCCTCCAGGCTCATGTGCGGTCCCATCGGCAGGCTGAGTTCGCAGGCAGACAGATGCTCCGCAATCGGGAAACCTCCCGCGGGCATGTTCATATCCGCGTAGGCCCCCGACAGGTGCGGCGGAATCGGGTAATGGATCAGGGTGTCCACGCCCTGGCTGCCCAGGTATTTCTGAAGCTCATCCCGCCGCGGATGCAGGATGGGGAAGATATGCCAGATGGGCGCGGCCCACTCGGGCGCGAATGGCAGGGTCAGGTCGGGCAGGCCCGCGAGATGTTCCAGGTAATACGCGGCGATTTTCGCGCGGCGCTGATTCCACTCCTCCAGGTGCGGGAGCTTGACACGCAGGAAGGCCGCCTGCAGTTCATCCAGCCGCGAGTTGTAGCCCTTGAACTCGTTGTAATACTTGACCTGCGAACCGTAATTGCGCAACATGCGGATTTTTTCCGCCAAGCCATCGTCATCGGTCAGGACGGCGCCCGCATCGCCCAACGCGCCCAGGTTCTTGCCGGGATAGAAGCTCACACCGGCCGCATGTCCGAGCGCGCCCGTCAGGCGGCCCTTGTAGCGGGCGCCCTGCGCCTGGGCCGCATCCTCGATCACCTTGAGGTGATAACGCCCGGCCAACTCCATGAGCGGGTCCATGTCAGCCGGCTGGCCGTAGAGGTGGACGGGCAGGATGGCCTTCGTCTGCGGGGTGATGGCCGCCTCGACGCGCAGCGGGTCCAGGTTATAGGTGCGGGGATCTGGTTCAACGGGAACAGGCCTGGCTCCAGCATAGGAAACGGCCAGCCAGGTGGCGATGTAGGTGTTGGAGGGCACGATGACTTCGTCGCCCGCGCCAATCCCATAGCCGCGCAGGATCAGGTGCAGGGCCTCCAGGCCATTGCCGACTCCCAGGCAGTGGCGCGCGCCGCAATAGGCGGCGTATTCCTGCTCAAAGGCTTTCACCTCCCCGCCCAGGATGTACCAGCCCGAATCCATCACGCGCTGGTAGGCGGCGTCGAGTTCCGCCTTGAGTTCCAGGTAGGGGGACTTCATATCGAGGAAGGGAACCTTGCGCCGAGTCACTGTCCGACTTCCTTCAAGTACAAGTCGTAATCGCGGATGTAGTCTTCGGCCTTGTACACATCCGAGGCCAGCACCAGCAGGACCGCATCGGGAGAATATTTGTATTCCGTGGCCCACACCAGGGGCGGGATGTGGATGCCCAGGTTGGGGCGATCCAGCAGGATTTCGGCGCGGTTCTGGCCATCATCCACCACCACCGAACAACTACCCTTGACGCAAATCAAAAACTGGTGACAGGTGCGATGGGCATGTTCCCCGCGGACCTCGCGGCTGGGGACATCGAATACCAGGAAATAACGCCGGGGGGGAAATGGAAGGCCCTGCCCTGTCTCGGCAAAACTCAGGCTGCCGCGCAAATCCACCACGCGGGGCAGTTCATGCACCGACACCCCTTTTACCTCCAGGTTCATTTCACCAGCGGGGGTCGAATTGGCAGAGAATTGACGCGGGGAGCGTTCCCGGCTGGATTGGACGTATCCGATGATGCGGGCTGGATTCCCAACCACGATGGCGAACGGCGGCACATCCTTGGTGACGACCGTGCCCGCTCCCACCATGGCATACTGGCCGATGTTCAGGCCAGGCAGGATGGTCGCGTTGGCGCCGATGGAGGCCCCCCGGTGAACCACCGTGCGGGGGGTGACCGGGGAATATTGCTTGCTGCGGGGAAAACGGTCGTTGGTGAAAGTGGCATTGGGGCCGACGAATACATCATCCTCCAAAATAATGCCGTCCCAAAGCTGGACGCCGCTCTTGATGGTGACGCGGTTCCCAACCACGACATCGTTTTCGATGAAAGTGTGATCGCACAGATTGCAATCTTCGCCAATGACGGCGCCCGGCAGGATGTGCGCAAAAGCCCAAACACGGGTATCCCGGCCGATATTTTCCGTTTCGACCAGGGCATTGGGGTGTTTGAAAAATTTTTCCATGCTTATTCCTGCGCTGGTTCTGAGTCGCCTGAGTGTTCGTAGACCTGATCGATGACAAAACTGGGGCGGCCCCGAACTTCATCCAGGGTGCGCCAAAGATATTCCCCCAGGACCCCCAGCATGGTCATTTGCAGCCCGGTCGCAAAGGTGATGATGAGCATGGTCGGCACCCAACCTTTAACATCGATGCCAAAGAGGAGCCAGTAAAGCAAAATGAAGGCCCCGTACCCAAACGAACTGAGCGCCACGATGAACCCGATCACCGAGAGGGTGCGGATCGGGAAGAAGGTGAACGCGATAAAGGTATCCACAAATAACTTCAGCTTCTTCCGCAAGGTCCAACGCGACTTGCCCTTTGCGCGGGCGCGGCGCACGTAGGGAATCAGAATCGGCTTGAACCCCAGCCAGTACACCAGGGTCATCAGGTTGGTATTCTTTTCACGAATGCGGTTGATCTCCACGATAATCTGCCGGTCGGCGAGGAAGAAGTCGAAGCCCCCGGTGGGATAGCCAGGCACAGCAAACCTGCGCACCAATGAGTAATATGTATTGGAAAACATTTTTTGGAAAAACGGCTCCTCCCGATCCTGGCGGACGGCAAAGACAGCCTTGGTCCCCTTTTCCCAATGGCCCAGCATCTCCAGGAACAGTTCGGGCGGGTCCTGCAAGTCGGCGGAGATCATGCCCACGCAATCTCCCGTGGCGACGGTGAATCCCGCCTGGATGGCCGCCATCGACCCAAAATTGCGAGTCAACTTGACCACCTTGATCGTTTGGGGATATTTCGCCTGGAAGTCGAGCAGGATGTCGAGCGAGCGATCCCCGGAACCATCGTCCACGAAAATCAGTTCGAGGCGGTACCCCGCAAGTTTGTCTGCCAGGCCCAAAAGCTGTGGGATGGTATCCGGCAGGTTTTGTTCGTTGTAGTAAATGGGGACGACAATCGATAATGATTTCATGGTATCGACCTGCACACAGCAAAAAGGAGAATCTGCCGGGAAGTACGGATAAGGCCTGAGCGCTGCCTATGGCAATTGTGAAACGCGCGTGGTCACTGCCTTATCATACTCCTCTGCCTGCCCCGCAGAAATGGCGGGCCACTTCCGGGCGACTAGGGCTGAAGCCCGAGGGTGTCCTTGCCGCGCAGGAATTTGGCCAGCAGGTTGTCCAGGTAGACCAGGTTGCGCTCGACGATCTCGATCACGATCACGTCCGGCTGGGCGGTCTTCACCCAGGCCGCCGATTCGAAGGTTTTATCCGAGACGGCGCCGCGAATGTAGTACACGGTCTCGAAATCATACTGGAGGAATTCGTTGAGCGCATCGCCGAATGAATCGTGATACACGAGCAGGGTCATCCCCTCCCCGCGGCGCGAGGTGGAGATCGATACATTGGATGTCGGGGGAATCCTGTACATATACGCGCCGGATTCGAAGTTGGGCTGGAAGGCCACGGCGGGTTCCTGCAGAAAATCGCTGCCCAACAGCCTGGCGATATCCAGCGTGATGGGCGCGGTCTCGGAGAATTCAAAATCGGACAGTTCCAGGGGCTGCAAGGACGGGTAATCCTGCGCGATGCGCGTCATGATCTCGCGGTAGGCCACGTATGCGCCATAGGCGTTCCAGTGCGTGTCGGTCTGGTAGTAGATCTGGCGCTCCCGGCGGGCCTCCAGCAGGGCGGGACGCAGGTCGAGCATGGCTGCCGGCTCGGCGGCCATGAGCAGGTCGAGGCGGGATTTTTCCTCCAACTTCACAAGCTGGGGGGCGGCCTTGTCCGGGTAGATGGTTTCCTTGTTGGGCGCCACCACCACCACGAGCGTGATGCCGCGCGCCTTCAGGTCGCGCTCCAGCAGCGCCAGGCGGCGGTGAATGGTCACCAGGCGATATTCAAGCATCAGGGCGTTCTGGTAGGTTTCCAGGTTGCCGTCCGAATTGAAGCTCAGCCAGCCTTTCTTGCCCACCACCACCTGCGGAAAAACGTGGTCGCCCAGGCGGTACCGCAATTGATTGAAACCGCCGACGAGGGCTTTGCGCTGATAAAAGTTGCCGGGCAGGGCGTTGAAGCCAGCGGACAGGCTCTTCAACATGACGAAGACCAGCGCGCCCAGGATGACCAGGACGAACACCTGTGAGTAGCGGACCCGGGGACGGTTAACCGTGGACATGAATGTCGGCCTCTTAGAATGCGGCGTAGATATTGGGCAGGAAACTCTGGCTGAGGGTTGCCGCCAGGCCCAGAACGAAGAACGTCACGAGCAGGACATCCGCCGTGACCTGATAGGCCAGGTAGGATTGCGGATATTTCTTTTCCGCCGCGCTCCTCCACTGGGCAAGCATCGATGAGATGGGCAGCGAAAACAGGATGCCCGCCGCAAGCGCCAGCAGGATGGACGGTTCGAGGAAAGGCAGGGGGGTCGTCGTGTAGAAGGGAAGCGGCCGCAGCCCGTGGACGTTTCCCGCCAGGCGGCGGAAGAACCCCCATGCAAAATCCAGGCTGTTCGAGCGGAAGAAGACCCACCCGATCATAACCACCGTCAAGGTGTAGATGTGCCGCAGCGGGCGCCAGGCTCGGCTCAGCCAGCGTCCAAATCCCAGGCTTTCGACCGCCAGGAAAATGCCGTACCACAACCCCCACACGATGAAGGTCGATTTGGCGCCGTGCCACAGGCCGGTGAGCAGGAAAACGATCAGGATGTTGATCTGCTGTCCCATCCATTTGAAGCGGCGGCGTTCGAGCGGATAGAACACATACTCGCGGAACCAGGTCGAGAGTGTCATGTGCCAGCGCCGCCAGAATTCGCTGACGCTCTGGGAAATGTACGGGAAGTTGAAGTTTTCGGGGAGTTGGAAGCCCATCATCTGCCCCAACCCGATGGCCATATCGGTATAGCCCGAAAAATCGAAGTAAATCTGAATGGTATAGGCGAGCAGCCCCAGCCAGGCAAAGGCGGGCGCGACGTTTGGCTGTTCCAGGTTGAACACGGAGTTGGCGATCAGGGCCGCCTGGTTGGCGACCAGGACGCGTTTGATGAAGCCAATAAAAACGCGGCGAATACCGCCGGCGATGGTTTCGAAGGAGGGAGCGAGTTCGTTGGATTGCTCCAAAAAGGGTTTGTAGCGCATCAACGGCCCGGAGACCAGCTTCGGGAAGAAGAGCAGGTAGGCGGCGAAGCGCAGCAGGTTGCGCTCGGGCTGGATCGTCCCCTTCCACACGTCCGCCAGGTAGGAGATGGCCTGAAAGGTCAGGTAGGACAACCCCAGCGGGACGACCGGGCTGGCGAACAGCGCAGACCACTGGGGCGGAACTTTCAACGTCAGTTGCAGGTCGGGCCCGTGGACCAGCATGACCTTGAAGTACAGCAGGATGAGGAGGTTACCCCCGAGTCCCGCCCACAGCCAGAAGGCGCGTTTCTGTTCCTTCGCGCGCGGCAGGAGCAGCCCGAAGCCGTAACTCGCAAGCAGGATGCCCCCCAGCCAGCGCACCGCGATGGAATTGCCCCAGGTCAGAAAGACCAGGCTGGCGATGACGATCAGCCAAAGTCTCAGGTCCTTGCGCGCAAACAGGTAGAGGACCGAGAAGACCGGCAGGAAGAGAAACAGGAACTGCAGGGAGGAAAGATCCATACCGACGATCAGCCTTCCGAAGCGGGAGGACGCACTTCTTCCACGGCCTCGCGGGTGGCGCGCAGGAAGGCGTAGCCATACTTGCGGTCAGGCTCCAGGTAGGCGCATTCGCCCCACTCGTTCCAGGCGTTGATGAAGACGAAGGGCCGGTCGAGTTCCTTGTTTTCGCGGGCCTCGCGCAGCACGTCCGCCAGCCATTCCTTGTACAACTCGGGGCTGGCGCCGTGATAGATCATGGCCGTGTTGTTGCGGCGCGGGGTATTGTCCCACATGGGCATGACCGCGCGGTAGAGTTTCTTCGCATGGAAGTTGAAATATCTTTTGTTCCTGACCAGGTCGACGTAATCCAGGATCAGGCCGCGGAAGTCGTCGCGCACGTACTGCATCTCGTTGGTGATGTGCTTGCAGTAACGGAAGACCGTGCCCGGGTGGAACTCGCTCTGGGCGTCGAAGCCGAGGGCCAGCAGGTCGCCGTCGAAGGTGTTTTCCTTCACGGCGATGATGTAGGGATCGCCGAGTCCCTCCTGTTTGCAGTAGGCGCGCCAGTAGGCCAGCACCCGGGGCGGGTCGGGAACGAAGGACGGGCGGTAGATGATCAACACGGGGCGGCCATCCACGCGGATGTAGCGCTTGTCCTGCATGTAGGGCTTGACGCTCTCGATGAAAGCCTGGTAGCTTTCCACCGATTCGTTCTGGTACATGATGACTTCGCCGCTGGAACCGTCGAAGCGGCGCGTCCAGGATTCGTTGGCCCAGCACAGGCAGAAGGGATAATCGATCTGCGGGCTGTTCAGGAACAGGTCGAGGGGCTTGTCGAGCAGGCGGCGGCCGTCGAACCAGTAGAAGTAATAGGCGAAACCATAGACGCCGTGACTCTTCGCCAGTTCGGCCTGGCGGGCGATATTTTCCGCCAGGCGCAGGTCGTATTGTCCCAGTTCGCCTGCCAGGCGCGGCTGGTAGTGGCCGACGTATTGCGGCACCGCGCGGGACACGTTATGCCATTCGGTGACGCCCCTGCCCCACCACTCGTCGTTCTCGGGCGTGGGGTGGTATTGCGGCAGGTAATAGGCCAGGATCATCGGGTCATCGGGCTGGCGTTCATAGGAATCGGGCGCCAGGTCCACGAAGTCATCCGAGACCTCGGACACCGACAGGACCTGCTGGACGTATTGCTTGAGCCGCTCGGGGTGCAGGTGAACGGGCGCCGGCGCGGAGGCAGAAACGGGAGCGGGGCTTACGGGGGCCGCAGGTGGGAACAGGCGATGCCGAATGGCCGCCAGGCGGCGCTTGAGTCCCTCGGGGACGGGCATCCGCCAAAAGAACTGGACCAGGCGCGAGTACAGTTCCCTCATTTCTTCACCCCCGCCATTTTGAGCATTTCGACGGTCTTGGCCCGCCAGGAATTCTCGTTGGCTTCCTTGTCCAAAGTTTTAAGGTAGTCGGGATCGTCCCGAAGCTCGACTGCGCGTTGGAGTTGCGCCATAAATTCCTCGTTGGTTTCTGCAATTAAACAGGATCGATATTTCCTGCACTCGCGCAAATCGGTGGAAACGACCGGTTTGCGCGCCGCCATGTATTCGAAGATCTTGACGGGGGAGACCGCCTCGGTCAGTTCGGATTTCCTGAACGGCAGGATGGCAATGTCGTAGTACACCGCATAGGTGTTCAAATCGAAATAGGATTTGCTGCCCAGGAAATGAACGCGCGGATGAGCCTTCAGCCCGCTCTTGGGCAGTTCGTCGTCGTGCTCGTGGCCGATCAGCACCAGTTCATAACTGCCTTCGTCGGCGATCATGCGCAGGAGCTCGTAGTCGGTCCATTTGGCCAGCGCGCCGTGATAGCCCACGATCACCCGTCCGGTCAGGGCGGGTTTGAGGTCCTCGGGCGGAGTCCCCCTGGCGATGCGCCAGTGGTCCACATCCACGCCGTTGGTGCTCAACAGGAAATTGCGCGAACGATACCGCCCGACCTCCTCGTAGAGCTGGTCGGCGGTGGTCACCACGATGACGCGCTCATCCTTGAGGATGGCTTCGTGGCGGCGATGCACCAGGTCGGGGACGTTGCCCGTGATCTCGGGGCTGATCTTGTCGATGTACTCGTACACCACCTTGAAGCCGCGCCGCAGGAAATCCTGCACGTGCTCGGCGGTGGTCACCAGGTCGATGGACTGGATGCGCAGGATGACGGTCTGGTCGACGCGCTTTTCGAGCGCGGCCAGCACGCGGTTGGTGACGGTGTTGTCGGTGGCCTTGAAGACCAGCAGGTTCTTCTTCACTTCCTGGTAGACGAAGATGTCCTTGTCCACGGTGGGATGCCCGCCGTAAATGGCCAGCCCGCCCATCTTGGCGACCTGCAGCGAGATGTGCTGGAAGCGCTGGAACAGGAGCGTGTTCCAGCCCATGGGCACGTGGAAGATATCCACGAAGCCGCGATGCTGCGCGATCCTGCGCTCCAGTTCGAGCAGGTCGCTTTCGTAGCGGTCCTTCTGCACGGTCTTTTTGATGGGATAAGCCAGGCGGATGCCGATGATGCCAAATCCGCGCAGGGCGGCCTTGACAAAGCCGTGCCTGCGGATGGCTTCGCGGATGCGCCCCAAAATTTCGCGCGGCTTGCGATACAGCCACTTGACCATCCGTTCGAGCCAGCCCCCGGGCGGGAGCAGGAGCAGGCGCAGTTTGCGCAGCAGCAGCGAAACTTTATACACGCGGCTGCCCGTGATCTCGTCCTTCAACTGGCGTTCGTAAGCCACCCGCCAGTTCAGGTGGTCGATGGCGTGCTGCTGCTCGGCGGCCTTCACTTCCATGCCGCGGATGGTTTCCTTTTTATCCTCGACCTCGGCGACCAAAGCCCACTTCTCCGCGTTCAGGACCTCGACCTGGGCCTGCTTCTCTTCGACGCGCGCGATCAAGCCCGCGACCTGGAGATTCAGGTCGTCGACATGCTGGTCCCGTTCGGCCAGGCTTTGCACCTGCCGAATCGACAGGGACCGCAGCACCTCGATGGTTTCCGACGTTTCCTTGTGCGCGATCCTGCCGTCCAGCAGGTCGAGGGCCAGGAGGGTGTTTCCGCGCGCCGCCTCCCGCACCTGCGCGCCGCGTTCGAGCAGCCGCGCGCGGATGGGTTCGCGTCCTGCCCAGACCGCCCCCAGCGTCGAGGCCAACTGGTCGACATCCATGCCCTGCAGGTCGAGCGCATACGCGGACAGGTCCAGCGAGCGCATGAAGTTGTGGACCTTGGGGTCGTAGGCCAACGCCAGGGCGGGGACGCCCGCGCTGGCGGCAAAGATCAGCGAGTGCAGACGCATCCCGACCAGCGCGTGACAGCGCGAGATCAGTCCAGCCGTCACCTCGGGTGTGTAGGTGGCGGGGATGGCGTGGACGCGTTCCTTTGCTTCCATCATCCCAGCCAGTTCGAGCGCCACGATGTGATCGTTCTCCAGCTCGTGTTCGCCGACCTGGAAGGGGATGAAGACCACCTGGGCATTTTCCTGCGCGAGGAAACGGTCCAGCGCCGAGGCCAGTTCCTGCTTCCAGGCCGTGGACTTTTCACCCTCGGTCCAGTTGCGCAGGCAGACGCCCAGGACGGGTTGCCCGCCCAGGTCGACGCCCGCGGCCTCGAAGATGGCGTCCGTCCCCTCGGTGCGCGGAATCAGGCCCAGGGCCGGGTCGGGTTTGACCGTCGCCTTTTGAGCGGGCAGGCCCAAAGCGGCCAGCAATGCCAGGGACTCGGGATCGCGCACGGTGGCCGCATCGGCCAGCTCGAAGGACAGGCGCGTCCAGCGCTTGCCATCCTCGCTCAACAGCGGACCGACGCCCACCGCATAGATCATCAAAGGTTTCTTGTACAAATGGGCCAGCAGGGCGATGCCGCTGTAAAAGGAAATGCCCCAATGATGCCGGGTGAGCTGGGCGTGCGCGGGCAGGCCCCAATAATCCTGGAAGATGCCGCCGCCGCCGAGCAGGATCAGGTCGCAGTCGCGCGCGGCATCCAGCAGACCCTGCATGTCCCGCCAATGCACGCAACGCACGCCGTGTTCGCTTGCGGTGCGCTCGGGATGGGAGGAGACGACGATAAAGTCCAGCCCCTGGCGCTCGGCTCGCAGCCCCGCCAGGATCGCGTCCAGGATGGCTTCGTCGCCTACGTTTTCAAAGCCGTAATATCCTGCGATCAGGATGGTTTTTGCCCGTGGTTCATTCACGCTATGATGGCCTCTCGTGGAAATATGCCCGATAATATCATAGAAATTCGAGGGCGGTTTCATTTATGTCCAGGCCGGGCGCGCGGCATTTGCCGCCCCAGGCGGGACAGGGGATGGGTATAATCAGGCCGTACCCACGCAGCAGTCAACGCATGATTTTGAGGGAACCCATGACCGACGGACATTGTTTCATCAGTTATTCAGCGGCAGACGGACTTGAATTTGCCACCAAACTTGCGGACGAACTGCAAGGCGGGCATCCATTCATTAAAGTTTGGCTTGACAAACGCGAATTGGACGCGTCCATTGTGGATTGGGACGATCAACTGGCAAATGCCATCAAGGCTTGCAAGTGTCTCGTGTTTGTGATGACGCCAGACAGCACGGCTAAAGGTTCGACGTGCAAAGAAGAATGGACATGGGCTTTGAAATACAAGAAGCCCGTCATTTGCCTGTTGAAAGACAAAAAGGCGGACGTTCCATTTCGGTTGGCGAATCGTCAATACATTGATATTTCCTCCAATTTTGACGCTGGAATTGCGCAATTACGTTCCGCCATCCAGCGTCTGGATGAGCCGGAGGGAGTCCTCGAAGAACTTGAGCGCCGCTTGTCACAGGCGAAGAGGGATTTCCAGCGCACCCCACATGAGAAAGAAAAACCGCGCATTCAGGCAGAGATCGACGACCTGAACAAACAGATAGAGTCGCAACAAAAATTCGTGGACAATCCGAAAGCGGCGCAGGAACAGACGCAGAAAAACATCGAAGCAGGTTTGGAACGCGAGCGCAAGCCCCAATTACCAGTTACCAATTACCAATCTACCAAGTTCATCAACCCGCCGCCTGGAATTGCGCCGAATTATTTCCAGGATCGCGTGGTGGAGACGGAGCAGGTGGTGAAGTTCCTGCAAGATGACTCGCAGCGGCTGATGACCCTCGTCGGGCGCGGAGGGGTGGGGAAAACGGCGATGGTGTGCAGGCTGTTGAAAGGTCTGGAAGGAGGCGAACTTCCCGATGGGCTGGGCAGCATGAGGGTGAATGGAATCGTCTATCTCAGCGAGAGCGGCAGTCACCGCGTCAATTTCGCCAATCTGTTTTATGACCTGTGCAAACTCCTGCCCGCCGACGCCGCCAACGCGCTGGACGCCGTATATAAAAATCCGCAGGCGAGCACGGCGTCGAAGATGAGCGCGCTGTTGGACAGGTTCACGGCGGGGAAGGTGGTGCTGCTATTGGATAACATCGAACCGCTCATCAGCGTCGAGACCTTCGACATCGCCGACGCGGAACTGGATGAATGCCTGCGCGCCCTGCTGCATGGAGCGCACAGCGCGTTGAAGGTCATCCTGACCACGCGCGTCGCCCCGCGCGGACTGAACCTGTGCGAGCCTGGCAGACAGCGCAAGTTGGAACTTGAAAAGGGTTTGGAGCAGAAATACGCCGTCGAAATGCTGCGCGAAATGGACGTGGACGGGAAGTTGGGACTGAAGTCCGCCGACCCTGAAGTATTGAAGCGCGCCTGCGAGCGGACGCTGGGTTTCCCGCGCGCGCTGGAAGCGCTGTTTGCGATCCTGGCTTCTGACCGATATACGACGCTCGATGAACTGCTCGCCATGCCCACGCCCGTCAACGTGGTGGAGGCGCTGGTGGGCGAAGCCTTCAACCGTTTGGACACGAACGCGCAAAAGGTGATGCAGGCGCTGGCGGTCTATAACCGACCCGTGACTCCCGCCGCCGTGGACTACCTGCTCGCGCCGCACCTCCCCGCGATTGACAGCGCGCCGATTTTGCAGCGGCTGGCGAATATGCACTTTGCACGCAAGGAGAGCGGACGGTTTTATTTACATCCTGTGGATCGGGAGTTTGCGTTTGGATTAATAGAGAATAGAGATTGGAGATTAGAGATTAGTGATTCGGATGAATCGCAAGAGACGGATTCCCAATCTCCAATCACCAATTACCAATTACCATTTACCCAACACGATTTGACTGTGCGAGCCGCAGACTACTTTGCCGCCGCCCGCAAGCCCCGCGCGGAATGGAAAAAACTGGATGACCTTTCCGCGCAACTGGCGGAGTTTGACCTGCGCTGCGCCGCTGGGGATTATGATACGGCGGCAAGTGTGTTGGATGATTTCGACTTCGATTACCTGCTTCTGTGGGGACATTATCGCTTGATGATCCAGATGCACGAAAAAGTAACTAAAAAAATCATTGACCCAACATTACGATTGGGAAACTTGAACGGCTTGGGGCTGGCATATCAACAACTTGGCGATGCCCGTAAGTCCATTCTTTATTTTGAGCAGGGCATCCCCGCCGCGCAGGAAGCGAAAGACCGCGGTTGGGAGGGCGCTTTCCTCGGCAACCTGGGGAATGCGTATGCGGCTTTGGGGGATGCGCGCAAAGCCATCGAGTTCCATGAACAGGCTTTGGTCATTGCCCGTGAAATCGGTGACCGCCGCGGCGAAGGCGCAGCCCTCGGCAACTTGGGGAATGCGTATGCGGATTTGGGGGATGCGCGCAAAGCCATCGAGTTCCATGAACAGGCTTTGGTCATTGACCGTGAAATCGGTGACCGCGGCGGCGAAGGCGCAGCCCTCGGCAACTTGGGGAATGCGTATGCGGATTTGGGGGATGCGCGCAAAGCCATCGAGTTCTATGAACAGCAATTGCTAATCGTTCGTGAAATCGGTGACCGCCGCGGCGAAGGCGCAGCCCTCGGCAACTTGGGGAGTGCGTATGCGGCTTTGGGGGATGCGCGCAAAGCCATCGAGTTTGATGAGCAATCTTTGGCGATTAAGCGTGAAATCGGTGACCGCCGCGGCGAAGGCAATTCATTAGGCAGACTGGGGAATTATTATGCGGATTTGGGGGATGCGCGCAAAGCCATCGAGTTCCATGAACAGCAGTTGCTCATCGTGCGTGAAATCGGTGACCGCGGCGGCGAAGGCGCAGCCCTCGGCAACTTGGGGAATGCGTATGCGGATTTGGGGGATGCGCGCAAAGCCATCGAGTTCCATGAACAGGCTTTGGTCATTGCCCGTGAAATCGGTGACCGCTTGGGCGAAGGTGCAAACACGCTAAATGCAGGTATAGCATTCTTGGCACTTGAAGAATTTCAAAAGGCTATGGATAAGTTGTCCCAATCCGTTCAAATTGGGAGTGAAATATCAAGCCCGCAAATGCAACTTGAATCTTATTGGGGCATTGCACAGGCTTATCTTCTCCAAAATGATTTGGTCAATGCCCGTGCAACCATCGAAGCCGCGCTGCAATATGATGTGCCACAAAACAATCACAATGCCAGCGTCCTGTACGGAGTCATCGCCTTGCGGCAGGGGGATGAGGTCACGGCACGGGGAGCCTTTGTCCGCGCGATCGGGCAGGCGGATGAGATCCTGTCCAAGACGGCGGAGTATTATGATGCGCTGGATGCGAAGGGGTTGGCGTTGTGCGGGTTGGCGCTCGTCGGGGCGGGTCTGCGTGTCCGCCCTGGGCAGACACATGGGTCTGCCCGTACGGAAATTGCGGAGGCCATCGAAACCTTCCGCAAAGCCCGCAAGATCGCGCCCCATGCGGGGGTGGTCAAGTCCGTGCTGCGGTTGTTCGATGAATTGGCGAAGTGCGACCCGGACGGGATTTTGAAGGCTGTCCGCCCAGCGGCGGAGGGCGCGGAATAATGGCGTAG
>JBMOMS010000105.1:1253-16112 GCA_049324895.1 Chloroflexota bacterium | reverse complement strand
TGCCGAATTGTTCGTATTCGGTGAAGGATTTGTCGCCCGCCGTGACGAAGATCTTCTCGCCGTTGATGACCCATTCCTGGGTGGCCTCGTCCAGCACAGCCTTGGTGCGAATGGCGGAGGTGTCCGAGCCAGCGCCCGCCTCGGTCATGCACATGGCGGCGAAGGTCGGTTTGTCCTCGGAGAAGCGGGCCAGGAATTTGGCGCGCTGTTCGGGCGATCCCGCCGCCTGCACCGCCGCCCCACCCAGACCGCCGCCAGGGGTGATCAGGTAAAAGCCGACGTCACCCCAGGACAGCATCTCGATCTGGGCAGCCAGCAGTTGATAGCCGATGGGCGGGCGCTTCTCCGCGCCTTCCTTCGGTTTGTCTTCCCGCGGGGTCAGGCCGCCGCTGCCGCCCATGCTCTTCATGGCGGTGTGCATGAACTCGATGTAATTCCACGGGATGGTATGCTCGTTCTCGTCAAACTCGCGCGAGACGGGGCGCATCATGTTATCCGCAACCGTCTGCAAGACGGTCTGCATTTGAACTACAGGTTTGGGGGCTTCAAATTCAATGGTCATGTGTATATCTCCTGTTTTTATGTCGTTGCGAGGAGGGTGTTCTACCCGACGAAGCAACCTCCTGGTTCCATGAGATTGCTTCGGATTTCGGCGCTATCGCGCCTCAACCCTCGCAATGACATCAGATAATAGCCAGTCCCGTCAGCATGGCAAAGCCGCGCCCGTTGCGCATGTACAACTCGACGGGGTGTTCGCGGATGTAGCCGTGGCCGCCCAGCACTTGCACGCCGCGGTCGGTAACCATCATGGCCATGTCCGCCGCGCCCGTGGCAGCCAGGTAGGCGGACGCTGCGGCATCTTCCTTGCCCACATCCATCTTCCAGGCCGCTTCCCAGGTGAGCAGGCGGATGGCTTCGATCTCGGTCGCCATCTCGGCCAACATGAAAGCCACGGCCTGCTTCTGAGCGATCTTCACGCCGAAGGCCACCCGCTCCTTGGCGTAGTTGGTCGCATATTCCAGGGAGGCCCTGGCGACACCCAGCGCCGCCGCAGCCGAGGCCAGGCGCATCGAAGCCAGGATCGTCTCGAAGTCGTGGCCCGCCTCGCCGCCGAGACGATTGGAAACGGGAACCTTCACCCCATCCAGTTTGACTCGATAGAGCGGCAGCGCATTCAATCCCATCAGCCTCTCACGCTCATCACTGACGGCCAGTCCCGCCGCGCCCTTCGGGACGATGAAGCCCTGCGTCTGCCCGTCCAGGTTGGCATAGACGAGGATCGCCTCGGCATCCTTCGCAAACGGGACGTAGGCCTTCTCGCCGTTCAGGACATACTCGCCGCCTTCCAGCTTCGCCGTCGCGCGCAGGGCGTTGGCGTCGAAATCGAAGGCGTATTCGATCAGCGCGGCGGTGTACGGCGCCCAATTGCCTTCGACCACCTTCGGAAGATATTCCTGCTTCTGCTCTTCCGAACCTGCCAACAGAATCGGCGTGGCAAACAGCGACGGGGTCATTACCGCATACGCGCCCGCCAGGTCGCCGAAGGCCATCTCTTCGACCGCCAGCACGCCCGTCACCGCTGAACGCTCGCCAAAGCCCCCATAGGCCTCGGGCGTGGAGGCTTGCAGGATGCCGATCTCCCAACCCTTGCTGATGAGTTTCTTCGGCAATTCGCGGCTCTCCTCCGCCTCGTGCGCGGCAGGCCGCAGGTCATTCGCGGCATACTTGCCCACCGCATCGACCAGCATTTGTTGTTCTTCATTAGGTTCGAACGAATACATGCGTCTACTCCTTTATCTGCTTATCGCCCTGAGCGAAGGCCCCAACACAGCGAAGGCCGCAGTCGAAGGGCGTCATTACCTTATTCCTTCAGTAATCCGTGGAACATCAAATCAGCATATTCATCGGCAATGCATTCGATGGATTTGCCTCCATTGGGCCGGTACCAGGTCAACGTCCAGTTCATCACGCCCATCAGCGCGCGCACCGCCACACCCGCGTCGGCGCACTCGAACACCTCGGTACGCACACCTTCGTTAATCACATCCCGCCACAGGGCCTCGAACTTGTCGCGTTGGGGCACGTGGCGGGCATGGGACTTTTTATCCAGGGAACGGTGCTCGAACAGCAGCACCGACGAGAGGTCGGAATTGTCGGAGAGCGCGATCAGGTAGGCGCGGATCATCTGGCGCAATTTCTGGTCAGCCGGGATGTCCTGGGCGGCAACGCCTGCGATGTGTTCGGTCAGCATTCCCAGGGCGCGCTCCAGCAAGGCCAGCAGGATCTCCTGCTTGGAGGTCACATGGTGGTACAGGCTGGCCTTCTGCAAATTGACGGCCCCGGCAATGTCCTGCATCGAGGCGCCGTTGAAGCCTTTTTGGCGGAAGACTTGCGCGGCGGCGTCGAGAATGTCATCTCTGGTCATGGAAGCTCCCTACCGAACGGTCGGTAGAGCAAGGATACCCCCTTTTTGAAGGGTAGTCAAGAGATGCGGAAAAATTCATCTGCCAAAGCCGTGGGGACACCGCCGACGGGTGGAGGATTCCCCAACATGGGAAATCAGCCGTGTTATACTCCCCATCCTCAGGAGGCCCCATCATGAAATATTTCGTCACAGGCGCCACGGGTTTCATCGGCAGCGTCGTTGTCCAACAATTGCTCCAGGCGGAACAACAGGTGCTCGCCATCGTCCGCAGCCCCTCCAAAGCCAGGGGACTGGAAGAGAAGGGCGTCCAGCTTTTCGAAGGCGACGTCACCGAGAAAGAGTCGATGCGCGCGGCCATGCAGGGCGTGGACGGCGTTTTCCACATCGCGGGCTGGTACAAGATCGGCGCGCGCGACAAACGCGGCGGCCAGCGCATCAATGTACAAGGCACGCGCAACGTGCTGGAATTAATGAAGGAACTCGGCATTCCCAGGGGCGTGTATACCAGCACCCTGGCGGTCAACTCGGACACGCGCGGCCAGATTGTGGACGAGGCTTATCATTTCACGGGCAAGCACTTGAGCGAATACGACCGCAGCAAGGCCGCCGCGCACGAGGTTGCCCGGGAGATGATCGCCGAAGGCCTGCCGCTGATCATCGTCAGCCCGGGGCTGGTGTACGGACCCGGCGACACGAGCAGTGTGCGCGCCAGTATGATCCAGTATCTCGAACGCAAGTTACCCCTCCTGCCGCGTCGGACGACCCTGTGCTGGGCGCACGTCGAGGACACCGCCCGCGGCCACCTGTTGGCCATGGAAAAGGGCAGGCTGGGCGAGACCTATTTCATCCCGGGCGAGCCATATAGTCTGTACGGCGCCTACCGCCTGGCGCAGGAAATCACGGGCATCCCCGCTCCGCTGGGCGTGCCGCCGCAGCTAATCAAAATCATGTCCGCACTGGTCAAGCCCTTCGACCGCTTCATGCCCGAGAGCTACACATCCGAGGGCCTGCGCATCATCGCGGGCGTGACCTATATCGGCAGCAACGACAAGGCCCGCAATGAGCTGGGCTTTGATCCGCGCCCCCTGCGTGTGGGCTGGGAACAAACCCTCAATCACGAACTGGCCCTGTTGGGCAAAAAGGCGCGCAGGAAATAGCCTGGATATGCGCCTTCTCCCATCCTTCGCCTGTAAACTGCGTGAAGGCATTCAGTCCTTCGCCTCAGAATAAATCCAGAAAATGACTACGCGCAAAAATATCCGCCCCATTTGGGGAAAAATGAAGATTTCCCGTTCGGCATGCGTTTAATCCTCAGAAGCGATGAGCACCACAGACACCGACCCCTCGTCCGCCCTTCTCGCTGGCTGTCTGGCTGGCGACGAAGCGGCCATCGAGGCCCTGGTTCGCCAGTATGAAGGCGGCGTCTTTCGATTTACGTTGTCGGTGCTCAACGATCCCATCGAGGCGCGCGAGGTTGCCCAGGAAACCTTCATCGCGGCGCTGAAATCCCTGCGCGGCTATCGGGCAGTTTCCTTCAAGGCCTGGCTGTTCACCATCGCCCTCAACCTCAGCCGCAGCCGCTTGCGCAAGCGCAAAAGCCTGGAGCGCCTCAGGCACGCACTGACCTCACTCCTGCGCCTGGATTTGCAGCAGCGCCAGGCCCTGCCTGAGGACATGGTCATCCAACACGAAAAGGAACGCCTGGTTTGGGATGTTCTCTCGAACATGGATGAAAAGCATCGCCTGCCCCTCATCCTGCGCTACTACAACGACCTGTCGGTGGCGGAGATTGCGGAGATGCTCGGCCTGCCCGAAGGCACCATCCACTCGCGGCTGCATATTGGCCGCGAACGCCTGCGAGTCGAGTTGAAGAAACTTGCTGGAGAATAAGTCCATGAATTCCATCAGCCACATTCAGGCCCGCGCCCTGCTGGACCTCGCCGCAGACCTGTCGCTGCCTCCCGACGAACGCGACAGCCTCGACGGGCATCTGTCCGCCTGCGACGAATGCCGCCGTTATGCGGGGGAACTGGCGGAGGTGGAGGGTGTTTTGCGCCAAAGCCTGGCATCCAACCTCAAGGCTCGGAAAGTCCAGCTATCGGTCGGGGAAATCCTGCACCAGACGCGGCCCTACGGAGCCATCCAGCCCGCGCTGAGATTTGCCAGCCGCTTCGCCGCCGCCCCGATCCTGATCCTGCTGCTGGCGGTCACGCTCACGCTTGGCCTGCCGCGCCTGACAGGCGGGGGGATGGATTCCGCCCAAACGGGGACCGCCACCGCCCTGCTCGTGCCGACGCCCTCGGCCCGTATCACCTCCACGCTGCTGACCAGGCCCGGGTGTGAGACGATCTCCTACCAGGTCCAGGAGGGCGACAGCCTGGAAGGCATCGCGCAGAAGTTTTCCATCTCCAGGGACATCCTGATGGCCTACAACAACCTGACAGCGGAGGCCCTGCCTGCGCAGTTGGACATCCCGTTGTGCTACGCCACCCCGCTGGTCGGTTCGCAGACGCCCGCCTCCACCGTCACGATCACCCCGCAGGCGGAATACACCCTGGGCACACCATAAACTCGGGGTCGAAAGTCCCCCGACTTTTGACATCGGCAACTTGTCAGAACCCCAAGAGTGAAGTATAAGTCACCAATTCAAATCCAAAACAAGAGACTTTATGACCAACGAAAAACGTCCCTGGCTCGAACGTCCCATTCACCCCGCCCTGCCCGCCCTCACCAACGAGGCGCTGCTCTTTGGGCTGGTCATCCTGCTGGCCATCGGCACGCGCTTCTACCTGCTCGAACCGCGCGTGATGAGCCACGATGAAAGCCTGCACACGTATTTCTCCTGGCTGCTCTACCGCGGACAGGGCTACCAGCACAGCCCAATGATGCACGGCCCGTTCCAATTCCACGCCATCGCGCTGACATACTTCCTGTTTGGCGTGAGCGACTTCACGGCGCGCATCCCGTCCGTGTTGTTTGGCATCGCCACGATCTGGATGGTGTGGTACTGGCGGGTTTATCTCGGCAAGGCAGGCGCCATCATCGCAGGCCTGTTGATGGTCATCTCGCCCTACATGCTGTACTACTCGCGCTACGTCCGCAACGAGGCCTTTGCGGCCTTCTCGGGCGTGGTGATGTTGTACGCCACCCTGCGCTACCTGGAAACGGCCAAACATAAATATCTGTATTTCTTCGCCGCTGCGATGATGCTGCACTTTACGTCGAAGGAAACCTCCTACATCTATATGGCGCAAATGCTGGTGTTCCTGGCGGTCTACTTCTTTGCCCGCGTCACCCGCCGCCCGTGGAAACATAATCCCGCCGATTACCGCGCCTTCGTGATCGCGCTGGTGGCTGGGGCGGCCCTGGCGGGCCTGGCGGTCTTTGCCCTGGCTTACACGCACAGCAGCGACACCCTGACGGGCAGTGAAACAGCCGCGCCCGCCGCCCCGGGCCAGGAAGCCCCCTCGCCCCTGATGGCCGCCGAGGCCCCCCCCGTTTCGATGCCGATCATCCTGGCCGCGTTGACTGCCCTGGCGCTGGGAGTCGCCGCCTACTACCTAATCCGCGGTTATGGCTGGAAGCGCATCCTGCGCGAACGCTCCTTCGACCTGCTCATCCTGTCGGGAACCCTGGTTCTGCCCCTGCTGACGGCCTTCCTGATCGACCTGACCAAGGGTTGGTTCAACGTCTCCATCCCCACCGAGGCCGCGGAAGTTCAGAACATGACCACGCAGGACGTTCTGGTCATCGGCGTCTTCCTGCTGTTGACCTTCCTCCTGTCTGCGGTCATCGGCCTGGTGTGGAATCGCCACCTGTGGTGGAAGCTGGCGCTGAGCTTCTGGGTGCCCTTCACCGTGCTGTACACCACCTTCTTCACCAACAGCGACGGGTTCTTTACGGGCACCATCGGCTCGCTTGGGTACTGGATCGTGCAGCAGGACGTACAGCGCGGCAGCCAGCCCTGGTATTACTACCTGCTGGTTCAAATTCCGATCTACGAATTCCTGCCGGCCCTCGGCCTGCTGTTGGCGTTCGCGTTGGGAGCGCGCCGCTTCCTGGCGGCGCCCAGGCAGTCCGTCGAAGAGACGGAATACATCCTGCCCGAAACGCCGACCAGCGCGGAGGCCTCCTTCGACAACCCGACCGTATGGCCGCGCAGCGAGGCAGCTTACCTGCGCTGTGCGCACTGCAAGACCACCAATCCCGCCATCGCTCCCGCCTGTTATGCCTGCGGCGCGCCGCTGGATGAGGCCGAGGCGGTGATGGTTCAGGTCCCCACCCCGATGGAAATGGAGGAAGAGGAGCCGGCTCCCGCCGACAACTTCACCAACATGTTCAGCCTGCTGGCCTGGTGGAGCGTTGCCAGCGTGGCTACCTTCTCCTACGCGGGCGAACGCATGCCCTGGCTGACGGTCCACATGGCCTGGCCGATGATCCTGCTGACGGGCTGGGGCCTGGGCTACCTGCTCGAAACGCTGAATTGGGACAGCCTGCGTCAAAAGCGCGTGTGGATTACGCTCGGGACGCTGGTGGTGTTTGCGGCGGCCTTCTTCAACGCGCTGATGGCCTGGGGCCTGAACCCGCCCTTCCAGGGCAAGGACCTGGCCCAACTGCAAGCCACAGGCGCCTTTGCGCTGCCTGCGCTGGCGGCGCTGGCCAGCCTGGTGGGCGCGGGCTACCTGCTGCGCACCTGGAGCATTCATCAAACCATCCGCGTCTTTACGCTGACGGCCTTCGCCCTGCTGACGGCCCTGACGGTGCGGGCCTCCTTCCGCGCCGCGTACATCGAGTACGACAACGCCACCGAATTCCTGGTGTACGCGCACGGCGCGCCGGGCATCAAGCAGGTCATGGAGCAGGCGGCGGATATTTCCGAGCGCACCGCCAGCGGCACCAACCTGATCCTGGCCTACGACGCCAGCGCGCCCGACACGGGCGTCTCCTGGCCCTTCGTATGGTACCTGCGCGATTACACCAACCAGCGCTCCTTCGACGCGCCCACGCGTTCGCTGCGCGAGGCCGTGGTGGTGGTGGTCGACCAGAAGAACTTCGACAAGATCGAACCCGCCCTCGGGCAAAATTATTACCGCGTGGATTACATCCGCATGTGGTGGCCGATGCAGGATTATTTCAACCTGGTCACCAAGCGCGACGCAACGATGCCCTTCGATGACACATATTCCTGCAAGGGCATGCTTGGTTTCCTGCGCTGGTTCAGGGGCAGCGATTACTCGCGCGCCTGCACCGCCGTGCTGGACCCGCAGATCCGCGCGGGCATCTTGGACATCTGGCTGAACCGCGATTACACCCGCTACGCCCAGGCCACGGGCCGCAACGACCTGACCCTTTCCGGCTGGCAGCCGGCCGACCAGATGCGCCTGTACGTCCAGAAGGATGTGGCCGCCAAGATTTGGAATTACGGCGTAGGCCCGGCCCAGGTGGTGGCAGAGCAGGATCCAACCGAGGGCAAGGTCTTTGTCTACGAGGCGGACACCATCATCGACGCGGCGCAAGCCAGGCCCGTGGCGATGAACTATCCGCGCTCACTGGCCTTCGCAAAGGACGGAAGTTTCTACCTGGCGGATTCGCTCAATCATCGCATCCTGCACCTGGCCCAGGACGGGAGCATCCTGCACGAGTGGGGATCGCTCGGACAGTCGACCGACCAGTTGCCGGCGGCGCTGGGAACCTTCAACGAACCGTGGGGGGTGGCGGTCGGTCCCGATGGCTCGGTGTACGTCACCGACACGTGGAATCACCGCGTCCAGAAATTCACCGCCACGGGCAAACCGCTCACCTCCTGGGGTATTTTCGGGCAGGCTGAAACGCTCCTTTCGCTGTACGGTCCGCGCGGCATTGCGGTGGACAGCCAGGGCCGCGTGTACGTGGCCGATACGGGCAACAAGCGCCTGGTGGTGTACGAGTCGGACGGGACACCCATCACCCAGATCGGGTCGGGCGGCTACGAGCCGGGCATGTTCGACGAACCCGTGGGCGTAGCAGTGGACGCGGACGGTCGCATTTACGTGGCCGACACCTGGAATCAACGCGTGCAAACCTTCCTGCCGGCGCTGGATAACGTGAACTTCTATCCCGAGCGGCAATGGGACGTATATGGCTGGTTCAGCCAGTCGCTGGACAACAAACCCTTCATTGCCGTGAATGCGCAGGGGCATGTCTTCATCACCGACCCCGAAGGCTTCCGCATCATGGAGTTCACGGGCCAGGGGGAACTGCTGCGGGTGTGGGGCGATTACGGCAGTGAGTTGTCCAACTTCGGCCTGCCCTCGGGTATCGCGGTCGACCCGGACGGGGGCATCTGGGTGACGGACGCGACCTTCCAGCGCATCCTGCGCTTTACGGTTCCGTAAGGCATGATGTAACCCGCAAACAGGGAGCAATCCGCAATGGATTGCTCCCTGTTTGCATTACGTTTTGCCAGCGCCGCCGTTCGCTGCGCGACACCGCACCTGGGGTGGGTGCAGGCGAGGCGCAGTGCGCAGACACGCGTGTGGATTGTGAGGTATACCGCCTCGGATGAACATTGGGTATTAAAAAGGTTTTGAGATTTGACATGGTCAAAGTAGAATCTGAATACCCCAGGTCCGCCCGCTTCTGTTGAAAACGGTCGGCCAGCCACAAAAAAGCAGGAGTCGACTATCAACATGAACAACGGCCTTTTCTCCATTCTCGGATATCTGCTGGTCATTTCAGGGGTGCTGCTGCTCCTGGGAGGGGTCCTGGCCTGGCTGCGCGCGCAGCAAAAGTATTCCGCATGGATTAGCGTGGACGGCGTGGTCACCAGCGTCGTCTCACACTCCATCGGCGCCGCCAACTTCCACTATTATCCTGTGGTCGAGTTTCGAACCCAAGCAGGAAAGATGGTCAGATTCGAGTCGGAGTTGGGGTTTTACCCCGCCAGGCACAAGCCGGGGCAAACGGTTTCGGTCTGGTACGATCCAGCCGATCCCGGGCGCGCCATGCTCGATCTGGCCGCCGCAAAATGGACAGCTCCGCTTGCGCTGGGAATTTTTGGCGCAATCGCCACCCTCATTGGGGGGATCATCCTGTCTGTCATGTAGCCGCAGGAGCGGAATCCACAGACCCCCAAAGTCTGCACAATGATTTGAGAGTAAGGAATGCCGACATGATAAGAATATTTCTTCGATCTGTCATCCTGATCGCCCTTTCCGCTTCTGTGTCCTCCTGCGGGAACCAGGCAGAGCCATATCCAGACGCCGAGATCACCGAGACTGAGGCGGGAAACACGCTCATCGTCAGCGAGGATTTTACGGCAATGATCCTGACCGGGGAATTTATGGAAGCTCAAGCCCCGTGGGTTTCTCCGTCAGAGTATTGGACGCCCACAGTCGACCAAATATTCGAAATAGAATCCAACCTCACAGAGTACCTGGCGCAACATGGCGACGGTTTCAACTCAGGCCATGCGCCAGACCAAGAGGAGCTTTCCACGTATGGCCGACAGTATTTCGGCATGACAAACGAGGAGGGAACATCCATTGTTGGCCATTTCTTCTGTTCCCAGGACATCAAAGACTTGGATTGGCAAAACCGAATTCTGTCAGTAAAAGGCGGAGGGGATTGCTTCTTCAGCATATGGTGGCATCCAGATGCACGCGAGTTCTTTGCAGTGCATGCCAACAGCCCGGAGTAAATGGAACCACCCGCAATTTTGTTGCCGCCCTTGTTTCCAGGGATTTTCCTCTACCCCCTCACAACCCATTCCCAGTATTTCCGTAATACAATGTGAACATTAAAACGAAGTACCTGAATACGGAGCATCAAATGGAACAACAGCCAGCCATCGAAGTTTTGGGTCTGCGCAAGTCCTTTGGCGGGAACCAGGCCGTGCAGGGCGTGCATTTCGAGGTGGGACAGGGGGAGATCTTCAGCCTGCTCGGCCCGAACGGGGCTGGGAAGACCACCACCATTTCCATGCTGTCCTGCCTGCTGCGGCCCGACGAGGGCGACGCGCGGGTCATGGGACATTCCATCCGCAGCGACGGGAACGGCGTCAAGTCGGTGCTGGGGGTGGTGCCGCAGGACATCGCCCTGTACGAAGACCTGACCGCGCGCGAAAACCTGTCCTTTTGGGGCAAGATGTACGGCCTGCGCGGCGCGGCACTCAAGAAGCGCGTCGACGAGGTGCTGGACGTGATCGGCCTGCGCGAACGCGCCAACGAACGGGTCGGCAAGTACTCGGGCGGCATGAAGCGCCGCGTCAACATCGGGGTGGCGCTGCTGCACAAACCCAAGGTCATCTACATGGACGAACCCACGGTCGGCATCGACCCGCAGTCGCGGCGCAACATCCTCGACAGCGTGGTGGCGCTCAAGGACCAGGGCATGACCGTGCTGTACACCACGCACTACATGGAAGAGGCCCAGGAACTCTCGAATCACGTCGGCATCATGGATCACGGCCAAATGATCGCCTGCGGCACACACGAGGAACTGGTCAAACTGGTCGGCGGGCAGACGCGCATCGACCTTACGCTGAACGTCGAGGCGGCTGCCGTTATGGAGGCCTGGCGCGCCGTCGAGGGTGTGGAGCGTGTCTCCGCCGAGGATGGGAGCATCGCCGTGCTGGTTTCGGACAGCAACCTCGTCCTGCCGCGGCTGTTCGAGTCGGCGCGCGCCCACTCCGCCCGCATCAGCTCGGTCGATATCCGCGAGCCCAACCTGGAAACGGTCTTCCTGCATTTGACGGGAAGAGCATTGCGTGATTGATGTCATTGCGAGGGTGCGAGAAGCAATCTCGTAGGAATTAGTAGATTGCTTCTCGAAGACTCGCCATGACGGGAAAGTATTTTATGAAAGCCCTGGACATTGCCCTGCTAACCATGACCCGTTCCTTCCGCAGTTTCTTTGCGGTGATATTCATGTTCGTCGTGCCGCTGATGGTGACGGGCATGTTCTATCTGATGTTCGGCAACATTTCGCAAAACGGCGGCTTCGACCTGCCGCGCACGACCGTCATCATCGCAAACCTGGACGAGGGTGGGCCGGAGTTCCAGGTCAACCCGAAGAACATCCCGGGCGGGCGCGAGGCCAAAACGATGGGCGACCTGGTGGTCAGCATCCTCGAAAGCGAGGAGCTGGCCGACCTGGTGGAAGTCAGCTTCGCCGCGGACGCCGCCTCGGCCCGCACCGCCGTGGACACCCAGCAGGCGCAGGTGGCGCTCATCATCCCGCCCGATTTCTCCGAGCAGTTCGCCGACATCGAGGAAGGCCGGGCGGTAATCGAGTTCTACCAGGACCCCACGCTGACCATCGGCCCCGCCATCATGCGCTCCATCCTCAACCGCTTCATGGATGGGATGGGCGGTGTCAAGATCGCAGTCAACGTTTTCCTCGAAGACGCCCAGGAGGAAGACTACTTCCAGACGGGCATCCTGGTGCAACAATACCTGGACGACAGCCTGGCCCAGCGCGAGGACATGGAAGGCAAGCTGCTGGAGGTGCGCACGCCCGCCAGCCCGGAATCGGATGCGGAGCAGGAAAAACAGAACCTGATGCTCAACCTGATCGGACCGATCATGGGCGGGATGCTGGTCTTCTACGCCTTCTACACGGGCACAGCCGTGGCCGAGAGCATCCTCAAAGAGGAGGAGGAGCGCACCCTGCCGCGCCTGTTCACCACCCCCACCCCCCAGGCCACCATCCTGACCGGCAAGTTGCTGTCGGTTTTCCTGACCGTGCTGGTGCAGGTCTCGGTGCTGCTGGCCGCCGCGCGGCTATTGTTCGGCATCCAGTGGGGCCAACCCGTCCCGCTGATTCTGGCCGCGGCGGGCATCATCCTGAGCGCGTCCTCCTTCGGCGTGTTCATTAATTCCTTTCTCAAGGACACCAAACAGGGCGGCGTGGTCTTCGGCGGCGTGCTGACCGTGACCGGCATGATGGGCATGATCAAGATATTCGCCATGAACTCGCCGGCCGCGGCGCAATTCGGCGACACGGTTTCGCTGCTGGTGCCGCAGGGCTGGGCGGTGCGCGGGCTGATGCAGTCCATGCAGGGCGAACCCGCCAGCGCGGTGCTGCTCACAGCCCTGGCCGCCCTGGCCTGGAGCGCGGCCTTCTTCCTCGTCGGCGTGTGGCGCTTCAATCGGCGTTACGTGTAGGAGCCAGCCATGATCCGCATTCTCGATATTGCCTTCAAGGACATCCTGCAGCTTACGCGGGACTTCAAGACCTTCATGTTCCTGCTGATCATGCCGATTCTGTTCACCTTCCTGTTCGGCTATGCCTTCGGCGGCTTCGGCGGCGGCGGGGATTCGCGCCTGCCCGTGGGCTACCTTTCGCAGGACAACCACTGGGTCAGCGACTCGCTGCGCGACCTGCTGTCCGAGTCGGAATTGATCGCGCTCAACGAAAACGTGTTCCTCTCCCAGGCCGACCTGGAACAGATGGTGGCCGACGGCGACCTGGCCGCCGCGGTCATCGTGCCGCAGGGCTACGGGCGCGCCGTGCTCAAGAACAAGACCGCCCGCCTGGTCGTCATCGCCGACACCGAATCCACGGCCTGGACCAGCGTGGAGGCCGAACTGCTGAAAGCCTCCAGCCGCATGAGCGATGCCGTGCGCACGGCCAGCATCATCGAGCGCCTGGACGCCGAACGCATGCCCTTCGACTACGCCTTCGAGCAGACCCTGGCCGCCTGGAACGACCCGCCCATTTCCGTGACCGAGATCAAGAGTCCCGCAGTGGAAAAGGTCAGCGACTCGGGCATGGCCCTGGCGCACACCGCCCCGGGCATGATGCTGCAATTTGCCATTGCAGGCCTGTTGACCGCGGCCCAGATCATCGTCACCGAGCGCAAGTCGCGCACCCTGCAAAGGCTGCTGACCACCTCCACGCGCCGCATCGACGTGGCGCTCGGGCACTTCCTGGCCATCTTCCTGTTGATCTTCACCCAGTTCGGCATCCTGATTGTCTTCGGCCAGTGGGTCCTCAAGGTGGACTACCTGCGCGAACCCGCGGCCACCGCGCTGGTGGCATCCAGCGCGGCGCTGTGCATCTCGGCGCTGGGCCTGTTGATCGGCATCGTGGCGCAAAGCGAGGAACAGGCCATCAGCTTTTCGCTGATTCCCATGTTCGTCTTCTCGGGGTTGGGCGGGGCCTGGGTGCCGCTGGAGGTGACGGGTGAAACCTTCCGCGCCATCGGGCACGTCTCACCCGTGGCCTGGGGCATGGACGGCTTCGAGAACATCGTCGCGCGCGGGCTGGGATTCGAGTCGGTGCTGCTGCCCGCCGCCGCGTTGACGGGCTACGCGCTGCTGTTCTTCAGCATCGCCGTGTGGAGGCTGTACGCGGCAGAGGAGAAATAGGAATACAAGCGCCAGAATGGAAAAGAGATTTCACGGATGAAAACTCCGCCCTGGGAATCTGGCTCCATCTCCGTCTTCCGCTGGTTTGCCGCACTGCAACTGGCGGTGATTTTGCTTGCGCTGGCTTCGCGAATGTTCGATTCACGGGACGGACAGGAAGCGATGTTGCGGCTGTTATCGGTGAGTTTGGGAACAGCCATTCTCCTGCTCGGATATTTGCTCTGGCGCAGCCTGCCTACCAAACTGGGCAAAGCCCATCTCCCCGTTGGGTTGGCGATTGCAACGCTCGGACATAGCCTGGGACATTTCTTCATGCTGTTGGCTCCAGATTGGAAATCCGCGCCGCTGCCGTTGACGGCGGCATGGCATTTGATTCCGTTGTTGTTTGTGCCGCTGGTGATTGTCGCGGTGCATTATGCCTACCATGCCGTCACCGCTTATTGTCTGGGGACAGCCGCGCTAGACATCGCGTTGACGTTGGCTGCGATCGGCGACTTGAACACGTACCTGACGCCCACCTTTGCCATGCTGGCAGTGCGCACGTTTACTTTTTGGGTGGTGGGTTATAGCGTGGTTTGGCTGATGAACGTTCAGCGCAGGCAACGACAGGAACTGGCGGAAGCGAATCAACGGCTGGCGCTCTACGCCGCCACGCTCGACCAACTCGCCACCCAGCGCGAACGCAACCGCATTGCGCGCGAACTGCATGATATTTTGGCGCACTCGTTGAGCGGACTCGCCGTTCATCTTGAAGGGATTGACAGCCTGTGGGATGTGAATCCACAGAAAGCCCGCTCGATGTTGGGGCAGGCTCGCGCCGCCACCGAATCTGGACTTGCTGAAACCCGCCGCGCCCTGCACGCCTTACGCGCTTCGCCGCTGGAAGATTTGGGACTCGCACTGGCAATCGCAGACTATGCCCAATCTGCCGCGCAACGCGCAGGCTTTCAGGTGGCACTCCATTTGCCAGAAAAACTCCAGCCGCTGCCGCCCGCCATCGAGCAGGACTTGTATCGCGTGGCGCAGGAAGCCATCCAGAACGCAGCGCGTCATGCCAAGGCGAAAACTGTTTCTGTGACGTTG
>JBMOMS010000105.1:0-1153 GCA_049324895.1 Chloroflexota bacterium | reverse complement strand
ACTCCATTTGCCAGAAAAACTCCAGCCGCTGCCGCCCGCCATCGAGCAGGACTTGTATCGCGTGGCGCAGGAAGCCATCCAGAACGCAGCGCGTCATGCCAAGGCGAAAACTGTTTCTGTGACGTTGACTCAAACAAGCGGACGGCTGACTCTGACCGTCCAAGACGATGGGCGCGGATTCGATGTGGGCGCACCATCCGCTGGCTACGGTCTGCGCGGAATGCGCGAACGCGCCGAAATGTTGGGCGGCTCATTGAACGTCACCAGCGCCGTTGGGCAGGGAACAACTGTGGAGTTAACCTATCGGGAGAATATATGATTCGCGTCTTGATTTGTGATGACCAGGATTTGGTTTGCGAAGGATTGCGCGCCATTTTGGAGGCGTCGTCTGAGATTCAGGTGGCAGGCGTGGCACATGACGGCGCGGAAGCTGTGGAGTTGGTTGCCAAGTCCCAGCCTGATGTGGTGCTGATGGATTTGAAAATGCCCATCATGAACGGCTTGCAAGCCACGCAAGCCATCCGCCAGAATCATCCGCAGGTGAAGGTGCTGGTCTTGACCACTTATGACGCGGACGAGTGGGTCTTCGACGCGATTCGCAGCGGGGCGGCGGGCTACCTGCTCAAGAATACGCCGCGTGAAGCGCTGGTTCGGGCAATCAAGGATACAGTCGAAGGCAAAACGCCCGTGGATTCCGCCGTGGCGGGGAAACTTTTTTCGCGAGTGGCGTCGAACACGCCCGCGCCTGAGTCATCCATCTTCAACGACCTGAGCGAACGCGATTTGGATATTTTGCGGCTGGTTGCGCGTGGACTCTCCAATGCGGATATTGCCCAGCGGCTCTTCCTGACCGAAGGCACGGTGCGGAACTACGTCAGCCAGGTGCTGATGAAGTTGGGGGTCACAGACCGAACGCAGGCGGCGGTCATTGCGCTGCGGCATGGCTTGGTGGATTTGAACGAATTGTAGAATCAGGTTGCAAGAAACAAAAAAGAAATGTTATACCGCACTTGGGTGAAAATTGCGTTTTTTTAGAGGAGGGAAAGCGCAATTTTCACCCGTGAGTATTATATATACTTCCCGTCAGCAGTAACTTTTCCCCCAGTTTATTCAAATCCGATATGAAGATATCCAGGGATGGAGCAGTGATCCA
>JBMOMS010000104.1:0-16254 GCA_049324895.1 Chloroflexota bacterium | reverse complement strand
CCGCCGGCAACCAGGTGGTGGGAGTGCTGGACGTGCAAAACGACACGGCCGGCAGCCTCGGCCAGGAAGACGCCGACCTCATCCTCACCATTGCCGACCAGGTGGCGGTCGCAGTACAAAATGCCCGTCTATATACGCAGGCGGAAACGAGCAAACAAGAAGCCCAGTCCCTGGTGGACTATGCGCCTGAAGCCATTGGGGTCGTTGATCTGGAAACAGGTTTGTTCGCCGACCTGAATGCGAACGCCGAAAAACTGTACGGTTTGCCGCGTGAGGAGCTAATAAAAGTAGGCCCGGCGCAAATGAGCCCGCCCAGGCAACCCGATGGCCGTGATTCGACCGAGAAGGCCATGGAAAAAATCAACGAGGCTATGCAGGGCGGCGCGCCGGTCTTTGAATGGACGCACCGCAACGCCCAGGGACAAGATATTCCCTGTGAAGTACGCCTCTTGCGCTTACCCGGAGGCCATCCGCGCGTTCGCTTCTCGGCCGCCGACATTACCGAACGGAAACGCCTGCAGGAACAGGTTGTCCAGCGTGCGCGCCAGCAGGAAGCCATCAACCTGATTACGCAAAGAATCCAGGGCGCAGCCACGGTCGAAATGGCGCTGCAAATCGCGGCTCGCGAACTCGGTCATGCGCTGGGGCAGAAACAAACCCTGGTCGTCCTGGAACGGGATAAGGCGACAGCCCAGCCCGCCGATGCGCAGGAAAGAGGCCGCCAATGAAAACTTCCTCTCCCGACACTGGGGATGTTGTAGTCCAGCGCAGGGCCTTTCTCATCGCCCTGATCCTGCTGGCCGCCATCCTGGCCAACCTGATCTTGAGCCTTTCGCTGGGATTTCAAAGCGGCGACTGGCAGCAATTTGCCCGCGCCGGGTTGGTGCTGACCTTTGGCCTGGTAACCGCCTATTCGGCTTTTCGGATCCGGCGGGGGGCGGTGGAATTTGGCATCACGCTGATCCTGGGCGTTTTTCTCGCCACCCTGGTTGGCACCGGGCTGCTGCTGGCCCAGTTCGGCCTGGCGCTGGGATTGATTGAGATTCTGCTCACAGCCGTCATTGCCACCCAAACCCTTTCACCCCAACGGGCGCGTTTCATGACCGGCGCCTCCGTCTTGGCGGCGCTGCTGTCGGTTGGGCTGGATTTCCTGCCTCTCGATTACCGTGTCCCGGCCCCGCCTGCCTTTGCCCGTGCCCTGCCGCTGATCGCCGCGATGGTGGCGTTGGTCTTCATGACCTTGATCGCCTGGCAGGCTCTCAGAGGCGGCAGCATTCGCAATAAAATCCTGGTTCCCGTGCTGGCAATCTCGGCTGTGATTCTCACCGCCATCGTTGGAATTGGAATTATTCAATTCGACCGCAACCTTTCAGACAGGGAGACGGAACGGCTGTTGGCCCTGGAGCAAACCTTCAACAGCCGCATCGACCTGCTGAAGGATTTTTCGCTTGCCCTGGCGCTCGAAGTCGCCAACGACCCAGAAGTGCAGGAAGCCTTCGCCAGCCAGGACCGCGCGCGCCTGGTCGAAATGACCCTGCCCTCCTACCTGGTGCTGGATGAAGAATTCGACGTTCCGCAGTACCAGTTCCACCTGCCGCCCGCCACTTCCTTCCTGCGCCTGCACCAGCTCGACCAATATGGCGACGACCTGTCTTCCTTCCGCGCCACAGTCCTGGCGTCCAACGCTGAAAAAAAGCCCGTGGCCGGCATCGAGATCGGTCGCGGCGGGCTGGGCGTCCGCGGCGTTGCCCCGGTCAGCTACCAGGGCAGGCACATCGGCACGGTTGAATTCGGCCTGAACGTGGACCAAACCCTCCTGGACGAAATGAAAAACTCCTACGGCGCCGAATGGCAAATCCTGCTCTTGAAGGAGACGGCAGAGATCGCCACCTTTGTCACGCCGCGCACCGATGTCGTCCCCTCCAACCCGGACCTGGTGTTCCAAGCCAGCACGTTGGACAATCCCATTTTCCTAAGCGCCGAAGGCTATGAGCAGGTGCTGGGTGGAATCCAAAGACGGGAAACAGTCACAAAATCGGGTTCGACCTACGAGATTGTCAGTACGCCCTTGTACGATTTTTCGGGACAGGTCATCGGCGTCATCGACATCATTTCGGACCAGACCGAAGTGGCGAAACAGCAAAACCTGCAAATTGGCATTCTGTTCGGGATCCTGCTTGTCACCCTGCTGGTCTTTGGCGTCGCCATCTACCTGCTGGTCAACCGCATCACGCGTCCCATCCAGCCGTTGACCGAGGCGGCGCGCGCCATTGCCGCCGGAAACCTCGACCAGAACATCCCCGTTCGCAGCCAGGATGAATTGGGTATCCTGGCGCAGACTGTCAACCAGATGGCGCTGGAATTGAAGAACTCGTTTGGCACCCTGGAAGAGCGCGTGGCGGCCCGCACCCGTGACCTGGCCACCGTGGCCGAAGTGGGCACCGCCACGGCCACCATCCTGAAAACGGAGCAACTCTTGCAGGCAGTGGTCGACCTGACCAAGGAACGCTTTGGCCTCTATCACTCGCACATCTACCTGCTCGACGAGGAGGGCACAAACCTGGTGCTGGCTGCGGGCGCAGGCGAAGCCGGGCAAATCATGGTGTCGAGAGGGCACTCGATCCCATTGGATCGGGAACAATCCCTGGTGGCCCGCGCCGCCCGCGAACGCAAGGGCGTGACGGTGAACGACGTCACCCAGGTGCCCGACTTCCTGCCCAACCCCCTGCTGCCGAATACCCGTTCCGAGCTGGCTGTGCCGATGGTGGTCGGCGGAAGGCTGATCGGCGTCTTCGACGTGCAATCGGACCAGGTGGGCCGCTTCACGGAGGCGGATGTCAACGTCCAGACCACCCTGGCGGCGCAGGTGGCCACCTCCGTTCAAAATGCGCGCTTCTACGAGCAATCCCGCACGCAGGCCGACCTGGAAGCGCTGATCAATGCCATCGGGCAGAAGATCCAGCGCGCCGCGACGGTGGAGGAGACCCTGCAAACCGCCATTCGTGAACTGGGAACGGCCGTGGGCGCGGCGCGCGTCAGCGCAAATATACAGGCAGGCCCGCGTGAAGATCGCGAAAAGGGAGGGTCGGCGTGAATAAACAGATAATGCATTCCGTTTACCATTTTGCGCACCAGGAGAAAGCGAAATGAGAGATCCAATGTTACGCCCATCCAAAGATGAAAATCGGCAAATGCGCAATGCGTTTATTGTGATCCTGGTGTATTTCGTTGCAACCACCATTGCTGCAAGTTACCTTACCTCCCAGGCCATCCAAACACCCTCCTGGCAATTGTGGACAGCCGCCCTCGCGACCATATCACTTTGTATCGCAGGCGTGGTTGCCTCTGTTTTCATTTGGCGGCGGCGCCCCGAAACGGGCATCTGGTTCATGATGACCGTTTCCTATCTTGCGGGAATTGCCATCGTAACCACTGTCTCCGGGATAAGCGTGCTTATTCTGGTAAGCTCGGTATTTTTCAGTTCGATGGTCGCCATTCAGGCGCTGCGCTCCCGCCAGGTGGTCATGTTCATTTCCGGCGTTGTGGTGGGAGCCCTTGCCTTGTTTATCGACTTCTTCATCCCTATCAGGCGGGTTGAAATTCCGACCTTCGAGGGCTTGATCAATCTATTTATTCCCATCATCCTGCTCGTGTTTGGCGCGGCCAACTTCCGCCAATTTCGCCGATTCTGGACCACTGGAAGCATCCAAACCAAAATTGTGCTATGGGCGGGAATTGGCTTTTTTCTGTCATCCGCCTTCATTATCGGTTATGCAGGAGTTACCATCCTGGGTACGACTTCCCGTTCCGCCGAAGAAACAGCCCGTGGCATTGCGCGTGAAAAGGCGGCTGAAATCCAGATGACGCTTGAAAGGGCGCTGCGCACTGCGGAAACCTTTACTCAATCGGTCCTGGTGGTAAAGACCGAAGGAGTTCAATTAAGCCGCGATCAAGTCAATGCAATGCTCAAACAAATGCTCAAGGATAACCCGCAATACGTGGGGGTGGATGTCCTGTGGGAACCCAATGCTTTCGACGGAATGGACGCCAGGTTTGTCAATGCGGAAGGCAGCGACTCCAACGGGCGCTTCCTCCCGTATTGGACAAGGGACGCCGCCGGTCAGATTCAGGTGGAATTGCTCAAGGACTATGACATCAGTGACTGGTACCAATGCCCCAAGACGACAAAAGTTCCATGCCTTATCGATCCCTATTTGTACCCGGTCCAGGGAAAGGATGTATGGATGACCTCCCTGGTCGTGCCTTTCGTGGTCGGTGATACTTTTTACGGCATCACTGGCGTCGATACGCCGGTCAGTTTTCTTCAAGACCTGGCTGACAAGGCGGATATATTCAATGGGGTTGGAAGCATGGTTATTTTGAGCAACAACGGCACAATATTGGGAGTAACCGGGCATCCTGAACTGATTGGACAACCTGCAACGGCCTTTTACGATCATTTCACCGCGGCTGATTATCAAGTGGTCAGGGATGGTGTAGAGAAGATGGAGTTTACAACGCGCGGCGATGAAGATATGTTGGCGGTATTCGTACCCATCCGCGTCGGCCAGACCGTGTCTCCCTGGTCGGTAACCATCACCATTCCTCAAAATGTGATTCTTGCCGACGCAAGAAGGCAAATGTGGAACATGATCGGCATCGGCGGCACCCTGTTGGTTCTATCACTGGTTGCCCTGTTCTATACCGCGCGGCAAATTGCCCGTCCCATCCGCCAAATTACCGACGCTGCCCAGATGGTGGCAGGCGGCAATTTGAATGTGGTCGCCGATGTCAAAAACACGGATGAAACCGGCATCCTTGCCAGCGCGTTCAATCAAATGACCGCTCAAATGCACGACCTGTTCAATACATTGGAATCCCGCGTGGCCGAACGCACGCGCAACCTCGAACTTGCCGCCGAGGTGGGACGCGCGGTCTCGCAGGTGCGCGCCCTCGATATCATGTTGACCGACGCCGCCGAACTCATACGAAAACAATTCGACCTGTATTACACGCAGGTATACCTGGTTGACCCAGGCAATGCCAACCTGGTCTTGCAGGCCGGCACTGGCGAGGTGGGCGGGGAATTGTTAAGGCGCAGGCACAGCCTGTCCCTCAATGCAAACTCCATCAACGGGCGCGCCGCCGTGGAAAGAAGCTCGGTGGTTATTTCGGACACAACCGCCAGCGCCACCTTCAAACCGAATCCGCTCCTGCCCAAAACCCGCTCTGAAATGGCCGTGCCGCTGCTCATCGGCAACCAGGTGGTGGGCGTGCTGGACATGCAAAGCGACCGCCCCGGGGCGCTCGACCAGGAAATCCTGCCCGCCTTCGAAGCCCTGGCCGGGCAGTTGGCCGTTGCCATTCAAAATGCCCGCCTGCTGGCCGAGGCGGAGGAAGCCCGCAGGGAGGTGGAAATCCAGGCGCGGCGCTTGTCCCGCGTCCAATGGATGGAATACCTGGACGCCATTCACAAGCCCGAGGAGAACGGCTACGTCTTCGAAGGCAACACAATCGCCCCGCTGGCCTCAACGGACCTCGCCGCAGCGGAAGGCGCCCTGGTATCCCCCATCGCCGTCAGCGGGGAAAGGCTGGGCAGCCTGGTGGTGGAATGGGAAGGGCAGCCGCCGTCTGCACAGGCCTCCAAGTTGACCGACACCGTCGCGCGCCTGGTGTCCCAACGCATCGAGGCCCTGCGCCTGCTCGAAAGCGCGGAACGCTATCGCGCCGAAGCCGAACAGGCCTCCCGCCGCCTGACCCACGAAGGCTGGCAGGACTACCTGAACCGACAATTGCCAGGTTCGCTGGGCTATCTCTATGACCTGAAGGAAGTCCGTCCGTATCGCGAAGGGGACGCCACGCAACTTCAAGGAACGATGCTCGACCTGCCGCTCAAGGTTCGTGAGGAAATCATCGGAAAACTCGCCATCCAGGGCGTCGAAAGCGGGAATGAAGAACAGGTCGGCATTGCGGTGGCCGTGGCCGAGCGCCTGAGCGCCCACATCGAAGGCCTGCGCCTTGCCCAGCAGACCGAACAGGCCCTGGAGACCACCCGAAATCAGGCCCGGCGTGAGCAGGCCCTGCGGCAGATCACCAGCGCCGTGCGCGGCTCCACCGATCCCGCCGTCATCCTGCGCACCGCTGCGCGCGAGTTGGGCAGTATCCTGGGACGGCGGACGATTGTACGGCTTGAAACCAACCCCACCCCGCAGGACAAACCCACAGCGCCTGAAGAATTACCAGACGCGGATGGAGGCACGCAATGAACGCTTCACACAATGATCCCGCCCAGGATGGCCGCGGCGCCTTTCCCCAATTCGAGAAGCGCATCCTCGACACTTCTTCGGTCGGGGTGATGATCACACGCCTCGCTGATGGAACCATTCTGTACGCCAACCAGGCCATTGCCAGGCTGTTCGGCGTCCCGTCTGTGGACGTGATCGTCGGCAAGCTGGTGCCCGATTTTTACTGGGATGCGAACGACCGCATCACCGTGGTGAACCGCCTGCGCGCGGAAGGTTCCGTCAGCAGCTACGACCTGCGCGCCCGCCGCAGCGACGAAAGCATGATCTGGGTTTCGATCTCGGTCCAACCCTTCGACTACGCAGGCGAGCCGGCCGCGCTTTCAGAGATCACCGATATCAGCTTGCGCAAACAGGCAGAGGACGACCTCAAGCGGAACGTCAACTTCACCACCGCCCTGTTGGATGCCGTCCCAACGCCAGTTTTCTACAAGGACAAACTGGGCTTTTATCAGGGCTGCAACCGCGCCTTTACAGAATTCATGGGCAGGTCGGCGGAGGAAATTCGCGGCAAAACAGTTCATGAACTCTGGCCCAGCGAAAACGCGGAAGTGTATCACCAGAAAGACCTGGACTTGATGCGCAGTCGCGAGCACCAGATATATGAGGCCTTCGTGACAGACAAGGACGGCAGCGCCCGCCCTGTCATCTTTGCCAAGGACGTGTTCTTCGATGAAGTCGGCGACGTGGCCGGTTTGGTGGGCGCCTTCGTCGACATTACCGAGCGGCGGAAGGCCGAAGGGGAGCGCCTCCGTCTGCAAAGCATGATGGAACAAATCAACGATGGCATTGCCCTGGCCGACCTGTCTGGCAACATTCTCTACACAAACCCGGCCTGGGCAAAGATGCATGGATATGAGCCGGATGAAATCATCGGCAAGTCCCTAAGCATCTTCCATACCCGGGAACAATTGGAACGGGATGTCCTGCCCTTCAACGAAAAGGTGATGTCAACCGGATTCAGCAGCGGCGAGATCGGCCATGTCCGCAGGGATGGCACCACGTTTCCGACCTTTATGACAACTTCCATCCAGAAGGATCAGGGTGGCGCCCCGGTCGGTTTGATCGGCACCGCCCGCGACATTACTGAAAACAAACGGCTCGAACGCGAAGTTCAACTGACATTCGAACGCCGCGGGTACCAGGTCCAGGTCAGCAACGAAATCTCACAGGAGGTCGCCGCCGCTGCCGAACTCGACGGGCTTTTCGAACGCGTGGTAACCCTGACCAAGGAAAGACTCGGCTACTACCACACCCAACTCCTGCGTTACAACGCCGAGCAGGATGCGGTCGTATTGATTCGCGGTTACGGTGAGACAGGCCAAAAAATGCTGGCAGGTGGACACAAAATGCCGATGGGCAGTGGGCTGATCGGTACCGCCGCCGCCAGCGGCGTTACCGTGATGCGCCCAACCCTGGCAGACGACCCCGACTGGCAGCCCAACCCCCTGCTGCCTGAAACCCGCGGCGAAATTGCAGTGCCAATCAAGTGGCAGGAGAACATCCTGGGTGTGTTGGATGTGCAAAGCGACACGGCAGGCGCCCTCGGCGAAGACGACCGCCTGCTGCTGGAAAGCCTGTGCGGACAGATTGCAGTCGCCATTCACAGCGCCGAATTGCTTGAAGAATTGCGCGTGAGCCGCGAACGCTACGAGCTTTCGATTGCAGGCTCGAACGACGGCTTGTGGGACTGGGATATGAGCACAAATGCCGTCTACTTCTCGCCGCGCTGGAAGGAAATGATCGGCTATGGCGAGGACGAACTGAACAACGGCTTTGCCGACTTCGAAAGCCTGCTGCATCCCGAAGACCATGACCGCGTACTTGCCTATGTCAACGATTATCTGACTGGCAAAATCCCCAATTACGATACCGAGTTCCGCTTCCATCACAAGGACGGCTCTTATCGTTGGATCCGGGCGCGAGGTGTTGTGGTCCGCAATGCGGAGGGGGTCCCGTTGCGCATGGCAGGTTCCCACACCGATATTACCGAACGGCGCAAAATCCAGGAAAACATGCTGGAAGCGCTCGAAGTCGCCCACCTTGCCAACTGGGAATATGATGTCGAGAAAGACCTCTTTACCTTCAACGACCAGTTCTATTCGATCTTCCACACAACTGCCGAAAAAGTGGGAGGATATCAAATTACATCCGCCCAATATGCGGGAATGTTTGTGTATCCTGAGGATGCCCCCCTTGTGGGCGCGGAGATTGGAAAAGCGCTGAGCGCGACAGAAAGGGTGTACAACAAATCCCTCGACCACCGCATCCTGTATGCGGATGGCGGCATCGGTTACATCACAGTCAAAGTGACTGTCGAACGGGACGAGAACGGAAACATCACCCGCTTCTACGGCGCAAACCAGGATATCACCGAACGCAAGCAGGCCGAAGAAGCTTTGCGCTTCAGCCAGGCGCGCCTGTCGGAAGCTGCCGAAATTGCCCAAATGGGGTACTGGGAATTCGATTTGTTGACCGATACTTATACCTTTACCGACCAGTTTTATACCCTGCTGCGCACCACAGCAGAACGGGAGGGCGGTTATCAAATGTCGTCCAGGGAATATGCCCAAAAATTCCTGCCCCCCAATGCCTCATATCTGGTGGGTAGTGAAATTCAGAAATCGCTCGAATCGGTCAGCGCGGACTACGTGGGACAATTTGAACATCCGTTCATCCGGGCCGATGGCACGGAAGGTTACGTCGCCGGGCGTTCCAGGGTGATCAAAGACGCCCAGGGGCGAACGATAAAAACGTTTGGGTTCAACCAGGACATCACCGAGCGCAAGCTGGCCGAAGAAGCCCTGCGCCGCAGCCAACAGACAATGGCGGAACGCCTCGAAGAGATCAACCGTCTCTACCAGGCCATGAGCCACGAAGGCTGGAAAGCATACCGTCAACGCGAGGCCCTGCCTGCCGGTTTCGTTTTCGACCAAAGCGGGGTGCATCCCCTGGAAGATCAGCCCACCGACGGGCAGTTTACGCAGGTCCCCTTGAAAGTCCTGGGCGGGGAGGTGGTTGGGAACCTGGCAATCGCCCACGATCCCGAATACCCCCTTTCGCAGGATGACCTGGCCTTCCTCCAGCAAGTCTCGGACCAGGTGGCCCTGGCCCTGGAAGGCGCGCGCCTCTCGGCGCAAACACAGTCGGCGCTGGCCCAGACCGAAAAACTCTCCGAGGTGGGCTTGCTCTTCAACCGCGCCGCCGATTTGCAGGAACTGGTAAAGATCGCGGCGGAAGCGCTCGCCATCCCAGCCATCAACCGCGCCGCCCTGGAGACGTTCACGTACAATGCGGACAACCAGGTGACGGGCATGGATGTGATCGCCAACTGGTGGAGCGGGGAGGGCAACCGGCCGACCGCGATTGGGACGCACTATACCGCCGAGATCCTGCCGCTCTTGAGCCTGTTCCTCACCCCCGTGGCCAACTACATCCGGGACGCCTTCCATGACGAGCGGGTGGATGAAATATCCATGCAGATCATCCAGCGCTTGAACGTCCGCGCCGTGGCGGTGCTGCCGCTCTTCCTCGCCGACCGTCAGTTGGGCGTCCTGCTATTGGAATCGGAACAGCCCTACGATTTCACCCAGGAGGACATCCGCCTGTTCTCGGCCATGGGCCCGCAGCTCTCCACCGTGCTGGAAAACCGCCGCCAGTTCGAACGCGCGCAAAAACAGGCCGAACGCGAGAGCGCGCTCAACCTCATCAGCCAGAAAATTCAAAGCGCAACCACCGTGGAGGCCGTGCTTCAAATTGCCGCGCGCGAACTCGGCCACGTCCTGGGCGCGCCCATGACGATTGCCCAGCTTGGCATGAAAGAGAAAAAGTAGAGACAACCATGCCACCCGACGAGAAATCCAAGCAACGGGTCGAGGAACTCTTTTCCGAACTGGATCGCATTGCCAGGCAGTCGCCTGGAGCCGCTGATGGCGCGCCCGCAGGAAAAGGATTCGACCTGCCGGCCGACGAGATTCAATCCCTGAACGCGCGCCTGCTCGAGTTGGAAACGCAGCTGCGGGAGGCGGAAGCGCGCGCCGCAGCCGCCGAAGCGGAACTGGCTCGCATGAAGGAAAACCCGCCTTCCGCCCGGGCTGTGGTTTACGAAAAGGAAGAGGTCGGATTTGCCTATCACAACGGGCAGGTGCTGCCAATGGCAGCCATCCAGCCCAATCCACCCGATAGTGTGATCGAGACCCCCTTGACGGCCGGCGGCCAACAGATCGGCGGCCTCAAAATCCAACCCTCTGAGCAGCGGGAATGGACGGAGGAGGAGGAAGACCTGGCGCAAGCCGTCGCCCGCCAGGTCTCGCAGCAAGTGCAGAACCTGCGCCTGTTGGACGCCGCCGAACGGGCGCGCGCCGAGGCGCAGGCCGCCACCCGCCAGTACACCCACGAAAGCTGGCAGCAATTCCTGGATGGCATCCACAACAGCGAACGCATCGGGTACGCGTACAACCAGGCTGAAGTCGCCCCCGTGGATGTCACACAGGCTGAAACCCAGGACCTGCACGAGACCATCGACGTGCTCGACGAGCAGGTCGGCGACATCCTGCTGAAGCCCGACCCCGCGCGCCCCTTGACCGAGGAGGACAAAACTCTGGTCGCCGCCGTGGCGCGTCAGGTGGCGCAGCAGGTGGAAAGCCTGCGTCTGCTGGCCGAATCCTCCCGCGCCCGCGCCGAGGCGGAGGAAGCCACCCGCCGCCTGAGCCGCGAAAGCTGGCAGGCCTACGCCCGCCGCACGCAGGCCGCGCTCGGGTACGTGTACGACTCCAACCGCGTCCGCCCGATGGACGAAGCGGGCGAGGTCGGCGGCATCACCTTTGCCCAGCCATTGACCGTGCGCGGCGAGACCATCGGTCGCCTGGCCGCAGCAGACGTGGAGCACATTACGCCCGAGGCCTCCGAACTGGCCGAAGCAATTGCCGAACGCGTCAGCGCCCAATTGGAGCGCCTGCGCCTGAGCGAGGAGATCGAACAGCGCGCCGCCGAACTGGCTACCGTGGCGACCGTCTCCACCACGGCTTCGACCGTGCTCGATCCGGACGAATTGCTGCAACAGGTGGTCGACTTGACGAAGGAACGCTTCCACCTGTATCACGCCCACATCTACCTGGTCGAAGATTCCTGGCAGACCCTCCTGCTGGCGGCAGGCGCGGGCGAGATCGGACGGCAAATGGTGTCGGCTGGTCATGCCATTTCCTTGAGCGCGGAAAAGTCCCTGGTGGCGCGCGCCGCGCGTGAACGCTCGGCCCTGCTCGTAAACGACGTGCGCGCCGAGCCGGACTTTCTGCCCCATCCCCTCCTGCCCGAAACCCGCGCGGAACTGGCCGTGCCCATGCTGTCGGGCGAAGGGGTCATCGGCGTGTTCGACGTGCAATCGGAGGTCGTGGGCCGCTTCACCGAAGAGGACGCTGGAATCTACTCCACCCTGGCCATCCAGGTGGCCATCTCGCTGCAAAACGCCCGCCTGTACATGGAACAGGCCGCCACCCTGACCCAACTGCGCGAATTGGACCGCCTGAAAACCTCCTTCCTTGCCAACATGTCGCACGAATTGCGCACACCGCTCAACTCCATCCTGGGCTTTTCGGACGTCATCCTCGAAGGCCTGGATGGCCCGCTGACCGAGAACATGGACAACGACCTGCGCCTGATCCAGAAGAACGGCCGCCACCTGCTGCACCTGATCAACGACGTGCTTGACATGGCCAAGATCGAATCCGGGCGCATGAACTTGAACCTCGAAAAATTCAGGGTGCAGGAAATTCTCGAAGAAGCGGCCGGCATTACATCCGCGCTGGCGAGTGAAAAAAATCTGCCGCTGTTCATCGAACCCGATTCCGACGCGGGTGTGGAAATCCTGGCCGACCGCACCCGCATCCGCCAGGTGATGATCAACCTGGTAAACAACGCCATCAAATTCACCGAAACCGGCAACGTATCCCTGTGCGCCGAACAAAAAGAGGGCCTTGTTTTGATTGCCGTGCGCGACACCGGCATCGGCATCCCGTCCGATAAATTGGAAACGGTCTTCCAGGAATTCACCCAGGTCGACTCGTCCACCACGCGCAAGGCGGGCGGCACCGGGCTGGGCCTGCCCATCAGCCGCCGCCTGGTGGAGATTCACGGCGGGCGCCTGTGGGCCGAAAGCAGCGGCGTCGACGGCGAAGGCTGCGTCTTCTACGTGGAACTGCCGCTGGAGGCCCGCCTGAGCGAGCCATCCGAAAGGACGGAGCGATAGATGTCCACTCCCCTGTACCTGGAATGCAATAGTTGCAGCGCGCAGCAGCCCTACGAACCCTTCGTGCCGCCCGCCTGCGCCAAGTGCGGCTCGCAGTGGATGGAAGCCCGCTACGATTACGCCGCCTTCAAACGCGAGATCCTGCGCGGGCTGCCGGGTCGCCCCGCCAACATGTGGCGCTATGCGGATGTCCTGCCGATCAAGGATTCCCACATCCTCGACCTCTACCCCGCAGGAGGGACGCCGCTCTGGCTGTCCCAGCGCTACGCGCCAGCCCTCGGGCATGACTCCGTTTACATCAAGGATGAGCGCTACGGGCCGACCAGCTCCTTCAAGGACCGGCAGGCTGCCGGGGCCGTGGCCGCCATGCTCGAAGGCGGCATCCGCGAGGCGGTCATCGCCTCCACGGGCAACGCCGCGGTGGCCTACGCCGCCGCCTGCGCCCGCGCCGGCATCAAGCTGTGGGTCTTCATGACCAGCCTCGTCCCGCAGGAAAAATTGCGCGAGGCGGCCCTCTTCGGCGCGGAGGTCATCCGCGTCAGCGGCAACTATGACCAGACCAAACAGATCGCGGCCCAGTTTGCCCAACGCAAACACCTGTGGCTCGACCGCGGCTCCAACTCCATCCCCGCGCGCGAGTCGATGAAGACCATCGCCTACGAGATCGTCGAACAGCTCGGCTGGCGCGCCCCCGATTGGTACATCCAGGCCGTCAGCGGCGGGCTGGGACCGCTGGGCGTCTACCAGGGCTTCGCCGAACTCCAGCGCATGGGCCTGATCGAACGCATCCCCAAGCTGGCCGTCATCCAGGCCGAGGGCTGCTCGCCGATGGTGCAGGCCTTCAAGGCTGGGAAGGAAGTCGCCGATGCGGTCATCCCCGACACGCGCATCATCATCCTCTCCACCGGCGACCCGGGCAAGACCTACACCTATTTGTGGAAACTCGCCCGGCAACACGGCGGTACAATGGAGGCTGTCACCGACGCCGAAGCCTTTGCCGCCATGCGCGCGCTTGCCAAGAGCGAAGGCATGGCCGTGGAGCCTGCCACCGCCGTGGCCTTTGCCGGCCTGGAGAAGATGCTGCGCGGCGGAATCATCGCGCAGGATGAGCTGGTGGCGGTCAACTGCACGGGACATACCTTCCCCGTCGAAAAGCACGTGCTCGAAGACCAATTTGCCCTGGATGTTCACTTGAGCGAAACGCAGGCGCCCGCCCCGCGCGAGGGCCTGCAGGCCGCGCTCGAAAACCTGGACGAGAAGACCACCACCGTCCTGTTGATCGACGACAACCCCGACGATGCCCTGCTCATTCGCCGCCTGCTGGAGGGCAAGAAGGCCTATCGCGTCCTGCACGCAAAGGACGGATGGGAGGGACTCTCGATGGCGCGGCAAAGCCTGCCCGACCTGATCGTCAGCGACCTGACCATGCCCGGCCTCGACGGCTTTGGCCTGGTCGAGGAACTCAAACTCGACCCGCGCACGAAGGACATCCCCGTGGTGGTGGTCAGCGCCAAGGACATCACCTCCGACGAGCGCAAGCGGCTGAACGGTTACGTCGAGGCCCTGTACCAAAAAGGCTCACTGCCCACGCGAAAATTCGTCGAACAGGTCATCCAAACCATCGAAGACAAGAACGGGACATAAAGGAGTGCTGCATGGGAAATACCATTCTATACATCGAAGACAATCCTGATAACATGACGCTGGTGAAGCGCGCCCTGGAGGCGCGCGGCTATACCATGATCGGGGCTGTCAACGGCCTGGGCGGGGTGGCTGTCGCCGAAACCCATGAGATCGACCTGATCCTGCTGGACATCAACCTGCCCGATATCGACGGATATGAGGTCGCCCGCCGCATCCGCAACAGCGGCAAATCCAGGCTGACCTACGTGCCGATCATCGCCATCACCGCCAACGCCCTGAAAGGCGACGCCGAAAAGGCCCTGGCGTCCGGCTGCGACGTGTACATGTCCAAACCGATCAACATCCGCGAATTGTGGGCGCGCGTGGAAGCCTTTGTGCCCTCCCCGCTGGCCCCTGGAAGTGTGGCATGACCGGCAGGCGGATCGAACCTGCGCCCACCCCCGGTACAGAGATGCAATTGAGCTCCCACCTTGCCTATCTCGAATGCGCCGACTGTGGGACGCACTACTCCGCCGCGGAGGTACATACCTATTGTCCCGATTGCCAGGCGCCGCTGCTGGTCCGCTATGACCTGGAAGCCGCCGCCCGCTGCGTCGACCGCGACCGCATCCACAAACGGCTCAAGGGCATGTGGCGCTGGCACGAACTGCTGCCCGTGCTGGACCCGCAAAATATGGTCACCCTGGGCGAAGGGGACTGCGCCCTGTTGAGTCTGCCCCGTGTGGGCGAAATGCTCGGCCTGTCCCGCCTGTATACCAAGGATGAAAGCAGCAACCCGACCGGTTCCTTCAAGGCCCGCGGACTCTCCGCGGCAGTTTCCAAAGCCAGGGAATTGGGCGTCAAAAAAGTCATCATCCCCACCGCGGGCAATGCGGGCGGAGCCATGGCGGCTTATGCCGCGCGCGCCGGCATGCAGGCGCTCATTTACATGCCCAAGGACACGCCGATTGCCAACATCCTCGAAAGCCGCATCGCGGGCGCCGAAGTGGTGCTGGTCGACGGCCTGATCAGCGACGCAGCCGGCATGGCCGGCCTCAAGGCGCGCGAGGAGGGCTGGTTCGACGTCTCGACCTTCAAGGAACCCTATCGCATGGAGGGCAAGAAGGTCATGGGCTACGAGCTGGCCGAGTCCTTCGATTGGGAACTGCCCGACGTCATCGTCTACCCCACCGGCGGCGGCACGGGCCTGGTCGGAATGTGGAAAGCTTTCGATGAATTGGAGCGGCTGGGCTGGCTGAAGAATACCAAACGCCCGCGCATGGTCTCGGTGCAGGCCGAGGGCTGCGCCCCGGTGGTCAAGGCCTTTGTAACGGGCGCGGATTTCTGCGATTTCTGGCTGGGCGCGCATACCGTGGCCTCGGGCCTGCGCGTGCCCAAGAGCTTCGCCGACCGCCTGATCCTCTCCGCCATCCGCGAGAGCAAGGGAACAGCCGTCTCCGTCAGCGATGAGGCCCTGCTGGAATATCAAAAGAAGCTGGCCGCTCTGGAAGGCATCTTTGCGGCCCCCGAGGGCGCCGCCACCCTGGCCGCCCTGGCGGACCTGGTTCATCAAAAATGGATCCAGCCCGACGAGCGTGTGGTGCTGTTCAACACAGGCTCGGGACTGAAATACCTCGACCATACGGGATGAAGCAGCCTGGGCCATGCTCCGCTGCCGCATGCGCGATATTCTGACGCAGCGCGACGTGGCCCACTGTTCCTACCACGGAGGATGTCAGTTCGTGGTCGGAGAATTCGAGGAGGAAGATGGAACAGGGCGAGGCGGCGAAGGAAGATAAGGAGAGGGAAGTCTAATCTTTACAAGATGCTATAATTTACGTAATGGAAATCGGTGATATTCGCTTTTACAAGGAACGCTGGAAAGCTGTCGAGGAAATCGAGCGGCAGGAATTGCGCGCCTTAACCGTCAAAACCAATTGGCGGCAGCTTAATTCCATTCTACGGCGCGCCAATCGCCTTGGATTACGTCGCGGCGACGACGACGGGGAGAGCCAGGTTTTCGATAATTGGACAAAGATTCGAAAGCATTATGGCTATGAATCAACCTGACCATCTCGAACCACT
>JBMOMS010000103.1:0-2163 GCA_049324895.1 Chloroflexota bacterium | reverse complement strand
AAAAAACGGAACACGCAACACGAAATCTGTCATCCGCGCTGCGTGTTCCGTCTGATTAACTTTGCGTCAGGTATCCCTGTTTTTCGAGATACTCGATGACCAGGCGGGCGTTCTCTTCCGGGGTCGCTCCGTAGCCCTTGAGCAGAATCTCCGGCTCAATGGGCGGCTCATACGGATCGTCCACGCCGGTGAAGCCCATCGGCTTGCCGTCCACCATGGCCTGGCGAGCCTTGGCATACAGGCCCTTCACGTCGCGTTCTTCGCAGACTTCGACGGGGGTGTCCATGTAGACCATGATGAAGTTTTCGCCCACGAACTTGCGGGCCTCTTCGCGCGCCGCGCGGTAGGGGCTGATGGCCGCGCAGATGACGGCGCCGCCGTGGCGGGCGATTTCGCCAGCCACAAAGCCGATGCGCAGGATGTTGGTGTCGCGGTCTTCCTTGCTGAAGCCCAGACCCTTGGAAAGGTGCGTGCGGACGACGTCGCCGTCGAGCACGGTGGCCTCGCGGCCGTACTGGAGCATGAGCTCGGTCAGCACCTGGGTGGTGGCCGACTTGCCCGATCCGCTCAGGCCGGTGAACCACAGGCAGAAGCCCTGCTTGTGGCGCGGCGGGTACATCTGGCGCAGGATCTCGGCGGTCTCGGGGCGGGTGAACCACTCGGGGAGCAGCTTGCCTTTGGCAAGATAGTCATCGCGCACCTGCGTGCCCGAGATGTTGAGGGTCTTCGCGCCCTTGGGGACGTCCTTCTCCTCGACGTAGCGGTCTTCGTCGGGCAGGTAGACCAGCATCTCGAACGGCACCATCTTGACGCTCAGTTCGGCCTCGTACTTCTTCATCACTTCCTGGGCGTCATACGGACCGTAGAACGGCTTGCCCGTCGAGTCATTGCCCGGGCCGGCATGATCGCGTCCGACGATGAAGTGATTGGCGCCGTGGTTGCGGCGGATGATGGCGTGCAGCAGCGCTTCCTTGGGGCCCGCCATGCGCATGGCCAGCGGCAGCAGGCTGAGCATGGTGTTCTGCTGATCGTAGTAGTTGTCGACCAGCGCCTTGTAGGTGCGGACGCGGGTGTAGTGATCCACGTCGCCGGGTTTGGTCATGCCCACCACGGGGTGGACGATGAGCGAACCCTTGACCGCGGCCGCGGCGCGCTTGGTCAGTTCCTCGTGGATGCGATGCAGCGGGTTGCGCGTCTGGAAGGCGACCACGTTGTCGTGGCCCATCTCTTCGAGCATGGCGCGCACCTGCGCGGGCGTGTGGCGCAAGTCGGTGAAGTCGTGGTACTTGGGCAGGTTGAGCACCTTGAGCGGACCGCTGATGCAAACCTTGTTCCAGCGGGTCATCTCGGAGACCATCGGATGCTTCGAGTCGGTCGAGCCATAGGCCAGGGCGGCCTCGGTGTCGGCATCCCAGTGATAGACCTCGTCGAGGGTGATGATGGCGATGGTGTCGTTGTTGGCGTTGCGCAGCACCAGGTCCTCGCCCACGGTCGGCAGTTCCCTGGGATCCGCCGTCAGGGTGATGGGCAGGGGCCAGAGGGTGCCATCCGCCAGGCGCATCTCGCGCAGGACGCGGTCATAATCGGCCTTGCCCATGAAGGTGGTCAGCGGCGAGAAACCGCCCGTGGCGATCAATTCCAGATCGCACAGGTTGCGCATGGTGATCTTGATCGAGGGCAGTTGGGCGGCGCGCGCCAGCTGCTCCTCGCGCTCCTTGCCCGTCAACACCAGGTCGACGAGTTTTCCGCCGTAGGGGGGAATCAGTTTTGCTTTTGCCATTGGTTGGTTACTCCAGTCGAATAATAAACTTCGGAAGTCTTTTGGGGGGCTTTTCACCGCAAGGCGAAAGGTGGATTTCCGAAGTTTTGAGTTTTCACAAGCGCGAATTATACTCCAAAATTCAGCCAATGAATTTTGGAATTTTCACCTGATTTTGGTTATGCAACCCGCCCCACCGCTACGTTATAATTTCATTATCATGAATTCCAAATTCCTGCGCAATCTTTTCTTCCTCCTGATCGTGGCGGGCTTTTTCTATTACGCCTGGCGCTACATCGAATCCACCAGCGTGACGGTGGACGGCGAAAAATACTATGTGCTGTTCGACGACGCCATGATCTCGATGCGCTACGCCTACAACCTGGCGCACGGCCTCGGCCCGG
>JBMOMS010000102.1:0-16821 GCA_049324895.1 Chloroflexota bacterium | reverse complement strand
AGTGTACAAAAAAACTCCCGCCGCGAGGAAGGCGCTTTTCAGAGTCTTTACAAAATTGCAATTTCACCTTGATTAATGCAATATGAGCGCTTATACTGCCGTCCAATATGGTGTGGCGTTCAGGCGGTTCGTGCGCTGCCTGGCCTTCTGGGTTGTCCACACATAGGCAGATGCGACGAAGCAGGCCCGCGGGTGGACATTTGGGCGCCTTGAACCAGCCTGCGGAGCAAGTGGCGCAACCGACTGTCTATCCCTGCACTTCCGAATAATTGAATAGCCCAGTCTCATGCTTGAATAAACGCAATTTGATTGCGTGTTTTTCGTTTCGAGGTCCCTCCAGATCCCAACCCCACAACCAAAGGTGGTAGAAAATGAACCGAAAAGCTTTCTTCCGAATCTCGTTCCTGACGGTCACCCTGATGGGCCTGTTGTTTTTGTTCGTCCAGCCGGCTTTTGCCGCGTTGGGCTGGGTCGGGGGGATGTCACCGGCCGGTGGGTCAACCACATCCATTACGACGGGAGCCAGTTTTAACGTCTCCATCCAGGTATATAAATCCGGGGTGACTGAGTCAGGCGGACAGGGTGCCGGCATCACCTGCACTTTACATTGGGCGACTGTGCCATATTTTGGTGGGACATGGGGAACGCCAACCAGCACATCCATGACATATACTGGAGACGTGGGAAACAATGACCAGTATACGGGCACGATCACCCCTGGTGTTGGGCTTTACGAGTTCACAGCCTATTGTTCCGATGGTACTTCTTATTGGCAGACAGGTGGCAATGGCAAGCTGGTGGTGGATGCCGCCAGCGGTTCTTGCAACGGCGCTTCGCAGAACAACAACGATTTATACTGGAATGGTCTCTTCCACGATTCGTTTTCCACTTCCTATCGCAGCCCCACCGGCCCGGTCACGACCGCTTCCACCGTCACCCTGACCTTCCGCACCTGCATGGATGACGTGAATGCGGTTCCCACCATTCGCATCTGGGATGACCGCACCAATACCTCCACCACCCCCGCCATGACCTTCGACGGGCACGGCAGCGACGCGACCCTGGGCGGCGTGACCTACTGGACCTATGACCTGGCCGTGGGCGCGGATCCCACCATTTACTATTACGTCTTCCAGGCCACCGATGGCAGCGCCACGGCCTACTATCGCGACGACGACCCGAAATTCTACGGCGGCGGCTATGGCGTGGCCGAGGGCAACCAGACCACGGCCTATGATAATTCATACCAACTGACCGTCTACGACCCGGCCTTCGATGTGCCCGAGTGGATGCAGCGCGGCGTGGTCTACCAGATCTTCCCCGACCGTTTCCGCGACGGCGACCCGACCAACAACCCGGCCGCGGGCCGTTTCTTCTACAATGAAGCCGGCGGGACGATTGTGCGTTCCAATACCAGCGCCTGGAACACCACCGTCTGCGACCCGCGTGATGCGGGCGGCTGCCTGGGTGAGTACAGCAACAACTTCTACGGCGGCGACCTGGCCGGCATTACCGAGAAGATTAACGCCGGTTATTTCGACCAGTTGGGCGTCTCGGTCATCTATCTCAACCCGATCTTCCTCTCCCCGTCCAACCATAAATACGACACCGCCAACTACCTGGTGATCGATGGCGATTTCGGCGGCGATGATGCGGCGGAATCTCTGGCCCTGTTCGGGGATATGATTGCGGCGGCGAACGCCCACAACATCAAGATCATCCTGGACGGCGTCTTCAACCACACCTCGTCTGACAGCATGTATTTCGACAGATATGGCCGCTATGACTCCTCCGGCTCGATCAATGATATCGACGGCGGCACCGATGATGATACCGGCGCGTGCGAAGCCGGCGCATCCCCCTTCTACTCCTGGTTCTATTTCCCGGCTGGCAGCAATCCCGGCAAGGACCAGCCCGGCGATGTGACCGTTTACTGCCCCAACGGCGGCGGGGACGCCAACCAGACCTACGAAGCCTGGTACGGCTACTCCTCCCTGCCGAAGTTGCAGGCCAACATCAGCGCAGTGCGCACACTCATCTGGGAGACCGTCGACAACAGTTCCGTCGGCAAATACTGGACCGATCAGGGCGCTTCCGGCTGGCGCTTCGACGTTGGCGCGGATGTCGACCCCGGCCTGACGAACGACCCCACCAACGATTATTGGGAGGGCTTCCGCACGGCGGTGCGCGCCGTCGACCCCGAAACGGTGACCCTGGGCGAGGAATGGGGCGACGCCTCGGCCTGGCTGCTGGGCAACGAGTGGGACAGCGTGATGAACTACCGCTATCGCTCGGCGGTGATGAGCTGGCTGTTCACCGCCTGTGACGGCGGCGACGACGGCTGCTCGGGCGGGACATCCTTCGAGGACAACGACAGCAACTCCTCCAGTTCCAGCGGAGCGATCTCGGCGATTACGCCCTCGCAGTTCAACGCGCGCCTGCTTTCCATCCAGGAGGATTATCCTCCCATGGCGTGGAAGGCCATGATGAACCTGGAAGGCTCGCACGACACCAACCGCATCCGCTTCCTGCTGACCAAGATCAACGGAAATGACGACGCCCAGGCCGTTCAGCGCATGAAGGAAATGTGGCTGTTCGCCTTCACCTATGCCGGCGCGCCCACCCTGTATTACGGCGACGAGGTCGGCCTGAGCCAGGACGGGGTGTGGGACGGTTCCAGGTGGCAGGATGACCCCTACAACCGCGCGCCCTTCCCCTGGGATGACACGACGGGCGATTTCACGGCAGACACAACCTTGCAGGATTTCGCGCGCATGATGGCCAGCATCCGCCACAGCTACCGCGCCCTGCAGGACGGCGACGTCCAGCATGGCATCGTGATCGACGACGCCAACAAACTCTACGGCTTTGCGCGCACCAACGGCAGCCAGACCGCGCTGATCGTGCTCAACCGCGACGAAGATCCTCATCTGGTAACCATCAGCGGGCTGAACGCCGCACCCTACTCCCTGGCAAACGGCACGGACTTGGTGGATCCCATCTCGGGCGACACCTATACCGTTGCAGGCGGGGCCGTTACGGATGTCTGGGTCGACGCGGTCTCGGGCGTGGTCCTGCTCGAACAGGATCAGATCGAGACCCCCGCCGAGCCGGGCTCTGCCACATTCAGCTTCAACGGCTCCGACGTGACCCTGGCCTGGAATTTGGTCTCCCTCGATACCGGCAGCGGACGCGAAGTTCCGACCCTCTATACCATCCATCGCAGCGCCACCTATCCCTTCACGCCCGATGCGGGCAACCAGATCGATGAGGTTGCCCCCCCAGCCTATGGCGTGGCCCAATCGCGCATGACCTATACCGACCCCGGCGCGAGCGGAACGGACGCCTATGCCGTATGCGCCCAGAATGCCGGCGGCCAGGCAGGCTGCGTCACCCTGGCGTCTCAATGTTCGGCCAACACAAACCTCTTCCGTTCCGTTGGCAGCGGCCCCTGGGCGGACGATGCCAGCTGGGAAGTTTCGACGGACGGCGGCGGCAGTTGGGGCGCGGCCTCCTGCTGGCCAACCGCCAGCAATGGGACGCTTACCATCCAGAGCGGACACACGCTCACGGTTGGGTCGAATTTCTCCGTCGACCAGTTGACGGTCAATACCGGCGGTCAACTGACCGTCGACAGCGGCGCGACACTGACAATTGCCAATGGCTCTGGAAATGACGTTACCGTGAGTGCGGGGGCTGGCCTCACCGTCAACGGTACCATTAACAACAGCAACTCGTCGGGCGTGATTGTTGCAAATGGAGCCGGCACCACCTTTGTCGTCAATGGCACGGTGATCAATTCTGGCACCATCACAACCACGGCGGCGACTGCTACGTATAATAGCGGCGGCACTTACCAACATAACTATACAACCACCGGGGGAACTATCCCAACAGCGACATGGAATAGCAACTCCACTGTCTTAGTCAGTGGCTATACTACCTATGGCGGCACACCGGCCGGCTATGGGCAGGCCTTTGGCAACCTTACCTGGAATTGCACAAGTCAGTCGGGCAGTGTAAACTTTGGCGGAAACCTAACCAACTTACAAGGGAGCTTAACAGTCCTATCGACTGGAAGCGGTGTTCTTCGGGTGGTGGGAAACTCGACGCCTTTTACCCTCAATGTCGGTGGGAATATATCGGTGAGTGGCGGGAATTTCGTTCTTGTCAGTGGAACATCCAACGCCACCATCAATGTTGCAGGTAATACTAGCGTCAGTGGCGGCACTTTTGACTTGGGCAGCAGCAGCGGCGCTCCCACATTAAATATCAGCGGCAACTTTACCCAAACGGGCGGTACCCTCACACGCAGCGGCTCAGGCAACCGCACCATCAACCTGGCCGGTAACTGGAGCTATTCAGCGGGCACATTTACCAATACTGGCATTACGGTCAACATGAACGGCTCCACTGCCCAAACCATCGGCGGGTCGGCGGCCACAACCTTCAATAATCTGACCATCAACAACGCGGCCGGCGTCTCGCTCAGCGGCGTCGATGCCACCGTCAACGGCACGCTGGATCTGGGCGCCAATAAACTTGCCACGGGCGCAAACAAGGTCATCCTGGTCTCGGCCAGCGGTCCGACCCGCACCTCCGGCTGGGTCAATGGCAACCTGCAAAAGCCGGTGGCTGTCGGCAACACCTCCGTCACTTTCCAGGTGGGCGACGCCACGGATTACGCTCCCATCACCGTCAACTTTACGGGTGCATCTGCCGGCACCCTGACCGGCTCCACCACCGATGGGCAGCATCCCCGTTACATGGATACCGACATCAGCGACGTGAATTACATCAACCGCTACTGGACCCTGACCCCGGATGGCGGCCTGACCTTCACCAGCTACAACGCCACCTTCACCTTCAACAACCCGGGCGATTTCGTCGGCTCGCCCGCGACCGGCTCCCTGGTATTGCAAAAATATTCAGGCTCCACCTGGACCAATCCCCCGGGCGGCCCCTCCTCCGATTCCACCACCGTGACCGGTACGGGCTTCACCAGCTTCAGCGACTTCATGGCCGGCAACGGCGGCACGCCCCTGCCCGTGACCCTCTCCTATTTCCAGGCCACGCGCATCGGCACCGAAGTGCTCTTCGACTGGTCGACCGCCACCGAGACCGGCAACCTCGGCTTCAACCTGTACGGCTTGGACGAAAACGGCCAGCGCGTCCTGTTGAACCAGGAATTGATCCCCTCGCAGGACGTTGACTCCCTGGCTCGCCTGGATTACAGCCTGCAGCTTGAAACGCCCTTCGACACCTTCTACGTCCAGGACGTGGACATCACCGGGCGCGGCGACTGGCACGGCCCCTACCAGGTCGGTCAAACCTACGGCGCCCGCGCCGACTCCAGCCGCATCGACTGGGCCGCCGTCCATGCCGAACGCCAGGCCGCCAGCAAGGACCTGCGCCTCGAACTGAGCGCCCTGCCCGAGGAACTCAGCCTCAACCTCAAGGTGCGCCAAACCGGCTTGTATCGCGTGACCTATGAAATGCTGCGCGCGGCCGGCCTCGACCTGGAGGGCCTGCCGGCCGCCAACCTGCTGCTGACCAACCGCGGCAGGCAGGTTCCGCTCTACGTGGGCGGGCCGGATCCCCTCGGTGCGGGCAGTTTCCTCGAATTCCACGGCGAAGCCCTCGATACGCTCTACACCGACGCCAACATCTACACCCTGCGGGTCAGTTCCACCCCGGTTGGCTCCCTGCTGGTGGAAGACACCAACTTCAACCGCCATCCGGTCGAGAACGACCTGTACTACACCGAGACCCTGGTGGTGAACAACCAGCGCGAGTTTGCCAATTACGCGCCCGGCGCCGACGCCTGGTACGACACCTCGATGCTGACCTACACCAGCGCCAAGAGTTGGGAGTTCCACTTCCAGGTGGACGGCCTGGCCGATCCCACCCAGAAGACCGACCTCGACCTGGTGGTGTGGGGCGTGACCGATTGGCCGCAAAGCCCCGACCATCACCTGCTGGTCAACGTCAACGGACTCCAGGTCGCCACCGACACCTTCAACGGCCTGTCGGAGCGCACCCTCCACATCCAGTTGCCGGCCGGCCTGCTGCGTGAAGGCGACAACGTCCTCACCCTGACCCTGCCCGGCGATACGGGCGTGGGTTGGGATATGGTCAACCTGGATCAATTCACCATCACCTATCCGCGCCTGATGCAGGCCCGCGAAGGCCGCCTGGCCTTCACCGCGGCCGGCCAGTCCTTCACGGTCACGAACCTGCCGGCCGGGGAAGTGGTGGTCTATCGCATCAACGCCAAGGGCACCATGACCCGCATGGACCTGGTGCGCACGCGGGCTGCCGGCGACGGCACCTTCACCGCCACCTTCAACGGCGCGCAGCGGCCCACCCAATACATCGTCTCCACGCTCGGCTCGATGTACACACCCGAGTTCGAGGCGCCCTACGTCCAGGCCGACCTGGACCAGCCGGCCCAATACCTGGTCATCGCCCATCCTGACTTCATCAACGGCATCCAGCCGCTCGTCCAGGCGCGCGAGGCCCAGGGCCTGACCGTCCGCGTGGTGAACGTGAACGACCTCTACCATCGCTACACCTACGGCATCTTCGACCCGCAGGCCATCAAGCAATACATCGCCTATGCGGCCGAAAACCTGGGCACGGAATATGTCCTGCTGGTGGGCGGCGATACCTACGATTACCGCAATTACCTCGGCATTGGCAGCGTCAGCTTCATCCCCTCGCTGTACGTGGCAACGGGGCCGACCGTCCGCTTTGTCCCGGTCGATCCGCTCTACGCGGATGTGGATAACGACAACCTGCCCGACCTGGCGATTGGCCGCTTCCCGGCCCGCACCGCCGCCGAGCTGAACCTGCTGGTCTCCAAGACCCTGGCCTATGCCGGCAAGGATTACGCCCGCACCGCCGTTTTCGCCTCGGACCTGAGCGAGAACGGGCTGTCCTTCAAGAACATCAACGAGGACATGGCCGCGCAGCTGCCCGGCTGGTCGGTGGAAAACCTGCACCTGGACGACCTGAACGTGACCAGCGCGCGCGAGCGCCTGGTTGCCGCCATGAACCGCGGCACGGCGCTGGTCACCTTCACCGGGCATTCCGGCCCGCAGGAGTGGACCTTCAGCAACCTGTTCGACATGGGCGATGCCGCCGCCCTGACCAATCACGGACGGCCCTTCGTGGCCGTGCAGTGGGGCTGCTGGAACAGCTACTACGTCGACCCGCAGCACAATTACCTGGTGCAAAGTTTCCTGTTCTCAGGCGACCAGGGCGCAGCTGCGGTGCTGGGTGCTTCGACCTTGAGCAACTCCACCTCCGAAATGCTGTTGGGCAAACTGCTCACGCCCAAACTGGCCGTCCCCGGCATGACCCTCGGCCAGGCCCTGTTGCAGGCCAAGACCGAACTGGCCCAGACCCATCCCGAATTGCTCGACGTCCTGCTGGGTTGGTCGCTGATGGGGGATCCCGCCCTGGTGGTTACTCCCTAGCGGCCTTGGGCGGTCTGGCTGTAATCTACGAACGTTCCAACGCGCCGCTTGAAACCGGCGCGTTGGAACGCGTCCTTTCCCGCCTGGCCCATCGCGGTCCCGATGGCAGGGATGAATATGTTACGCCCGCCCTGGCCCTGGGGCACTGGCATTTCTGGACCACGCCCGAGGAACTGGGCGAGCGGCAGCCCCTGCAACTGGTGGGCCTGCCGTTTTGGATTGTGTTCGACGGCCGCCTGGACGACCGCGCCGGCCTGCTGGCGCAGTTGGGAACGACCGACGATTCCCGCCTGTCTGATGCCGCCCTGGTCCTGTACGCCTATGACCGTTGGGGCGCGGATTGTCTCCCGCATCTTCTGGGTGAGTTTGCCTTCATCCTCTTCGATGAAAGCCGCCGGGAATTGTTCTGCGCCCGCGACCCCCTGGGCGACCGAACCTTGTTTTATTCCTCCAGCGGCGCCCGCTTTGTGGCCGCCTCTGAACCCTGGGCCGTTGCCGCAAGTGAGAATACGGCAACATTGAATGAAACTGCCGTGGCGCACTTCTTTGCCCTGCGGGCCGCCGCGGATGGCCAGACGCTTTTCAGCAACGTCTACGAACTGCTGCCCGCGCACGGCATGCTCGTCCACGCCGGCGGGCTGCGCCAGTGGCGCTACTGGCAGCCCGAGCCATCCACCGCCGGGCGGAATCGGCGGAATGTGGATGACCTGGCCGAAGAATTCCTGGCCCTGCTCGAACAGGCCGTGCGCAGCCGCCTGCGCGCCTCCACCCCGGTCGGTGTGCTGATGAGCGGCGGCCTCGACTCCGGATCGGTGGCCTGTCTGGCCGCCCGCATGTTGGCGCCCGAGCCGCTCACGGCCATCTCGTATGTGTTCGATGATTTGAAGGCCTGCGACGAGCGCGAATACATCCAAACCATGGTCGAGCGTTACGGCATCCGCTCGCTGCAGGTCCCCTGTGACGATGCCTGGCCGTGGAAGGATTGGGCCGCCTGGCCCCGTCCCCACAACCAGCCCGAGACCAATGCCTACCGCCTGTTGAAGGAACGCGCCTACCGCCGCGCCCATGAGGAAGGCCTGCGCGTCCTGATGCACGGCGCCTTTGGCGACGAACTGTACAGCGCCGACGATGACTGGCTGGCTCACCTGCTGCGTGATGGCCGCCTGCCCCAGGCCGCCCGCGAGTTGGCGCGTCACCTCCGTTACACGGGCTGGCGCGCCACCCTCCGCTCGGGATACCTGAAGCGGGCGCTGCGCGGGCTGGGCCTGGGACCTTTCCTGTCCCGCGCGTCCACGCCTCCCGCCTGGTTGACGCCCGCCGCCGCGGCGCTGCTCGAACCCGCTCCCGTCCCCGCCCCCGCCTTTGAGTTATGGGGCGATGTGTTGGGTCTCCTGGCCTCCCAGGACGCGGCCTATGAAAATTTCAATGCCAATCGGCATGCCCTCGAATTGCGCCATCCCTACCGCGACCGCCGCCTGGTCGAATTCGCGCTGGGCCTGCCCGCCTACCTGCTCTACAACCGCGGTTTTCGCAAGTACATCCTGCGGGTGGCCATGCGCGACATCCTGCCGCCTCCCATCCTGGCCCGCCGCGGCTCGACCTCCCTGCTGCCCTTGTTTGTTCGCGGACAGGAACGCGAACAGGACTGGCTGCAAGCCTGCGTTCAAATTCCACAGGCCGCCTGGAGCCGATACGTGCGTTCCGATTGGCTCAAAAGACAATGGGAGACTCAACGCGTCTCCGCAACCGATGGAACACAGGCGGTCGTGTTCTGGCTGTGTCTCTCGTATTCCTCATGGTTTCAATCATATTATTCGGCAACGGAGTAGCGAAATGTCCAATGCTCATCGAAGTTCATTTGCAACAAAACGCAGGGTGTACCGAAAGCCCCGCCTGCGCCTGCTGGGAGATTTGCGCACCCTCACCCTGGGCGGCTCGCCGGGCCTGAATGACTCCGGTTCGAGTCTGATTCGACGCCCGCTTGGGAGCCTTCCCCAGCCTGGCGGATATTACCCGCCCGAATTCTACCCGCGCCCCAAAGGCGCCCCGGCCCCGACCGAGAAACCCTCGGATGACCTGCCGTAGATGACGGCCTGTCAGTATCGCCCGGCCGGGCAGGATTTGCTTTTCCCCGCGCCCTGCCCCGAGTTGGATGTCTTCGGGAATCCTGGACCCGCGCCTGATTCCGCGCCTGTGAGCGTCCCCGCCGCCCCGGCCCACACGGCGCGCGTCCACGGCTGGGTGGGCGGGCAATTGCGCAACGTGGAGGTGGACTACGCCCCCACGGGCGCCTGGCTCAAGGTCGGCGGCGTGGACGGCTTCCAGGTTACGCCGCAGGGCATCCTGTGCGCCGACGGGGCCGGGAACGGCTGGACCGACCTGGAGCGCGAAATCCTGCTGGGGCCGGCGCTGGTGCTGGCCCTGGCCATGCGCGGAACCTGGTGCCTGCATGCCAGCGCCTCGCTCTTCGAAGGGCAGGTCACGGTCTTTGTGGGCGAGTCGGGGCAGGGCAAATCCACCCTGGCGGCCCATCTCGCGGCGGGCGGTCACCCCCTGGTAGCCGACGACATCCTGCCTGTGGCGCGGAACCAGGCCGGGCTCCAGGCCTGGCCGCGCTTCCCGCAGCTCAAGCTGCAGGTCCAGCCCGGGGCCGCCCTGTCCGAGGCGCTGCCCCTGGGCCGCGTGTGCGTCCTCGAACGGGCCGAGGCGCCCGCCCTGTGCCGGCTTCCGAGCGGCGAGGCTGTGCAAGCCTGGCTGCGTCACACGGCCGGGACGCGCCTGTTCGATCCGTCCCTGCTGGCGCAGCACCTGGCCTTTTGCGCCCAGGCCGCGGCGCAGGTGCCCGTCTTTTCCCTGGCCTATCCGCGCAAATGGGAGGCGCTCCCGCGGGTGCGGGAACTTCTGGAGGCCGCGTGTTGAGCCTGGATTCCAAACTGCGCATCCCCGCGCACGTGTTGTTTACCACCGTCGAGCAGGACGCCATCCTGCTGGATGCGAATACCAATCGATACTTTGCGCTCGAAGAAGTGGGCGCGCGCCTGTGGGAGCTGCTGGGCCAGGGCCTGGACTTGCGCGCCGCCTTCCAGACCCTGCTGGTCGAATATGAAGTGACGCCGTCCGAGCTCGAACAGGATTTGCTCGAGCTGCTTTCCCATCTTGTGGAGCAAGGCCTTGTCGAAGTGGTGGATGGATAAGGCCGGCCTGGCGCGTTCCCTCTCCGCCGCAGACTGGCTGGCCCTGACCGAGGCCTGGTGGACTTTATTGGGCTGTTGGCTGGTTTTGCATTGGACCCGTTTTGCGCGCTTTCAAGCGCCCGTGGATGGACGGCGCGACCCGGCCCGCCTGGAGAGGTTGCAGCGCCTGGTGGCCTGGGCCGCCCGCCTGCACCTGTTGCCGATGACCTGCCTGGTGCAGGCCTGCACCCTGCGCGGTATGGCCGCCCGCCGCGGACTGTGGGCGCAGGTGCGCATCGGGGCGGCGCGCTCGGCGGGGGGCATCCACGCCCACGCCTGGGTCGAGGTGGACGGGCAGCCGCTGGGGGGCACGGGGGAAACCGAACGCTTCCAGCCCCTGGTCGAACACGCGCCGCGCCTGTAAATCGCCTTCCCGCCGGGCAGGCTTTGTTCGTGCGACGGGGACTGGCGAGCCGGTGATTCCCTTCCGCCGCGGGTCTTCTGGATGCGGAAAAGACAGAGGATGCTGTTGAAAACGAAAGACCGACCTTGCAGGGTCGGTCGAATGGATACATTTTTTTCGTGAATGCCGCCTGATCCATCCTCTAGGATTATGGCGATTCCCAGCCGCCTGTTAATGGCTTCGAGTCGATGATGTTCCGCTGGCTCAAATCCACCTTGGCGACTGTGTATGTCCCATTGGAATCATACACCAGCAGGAGAATATTACCATCCAATAAATTCATACCCTGGATGTCCTGTACATTTTCGATCACTTCCGTGTAATTGCTTCCATCGACATCCGACAGGGCCACCACGAACAAGTCCCTGCCGTCTATTCTGCCGTCGGAGTTGGTGTCTGATTTCGCTATTTCATACACCAGCCATTTCACTTCGACTTGGTCGGCCTTCGAATTCGAATCGAAATTCGGGGAGGGAAATTGATATAGTCCAATGATGACGTGGCTGTTTGTCTCGAACAGGGTGTGTGAAGAAAGGGTGTTTGCATCCAGGAATATTAGATTTGAAGCCCCGTACCCGTTTCTAAAGTTGAACCAACGCGCTGAAATTTCCTCCAATCCGTCGCTTTCCTGTTCAACCGTTGCGACAAGAATTGAAGTGCCCTGGATGGAATGGAACTGATTTAACACGAACGCATCGGAATTGTCTGAAGAATTGGAACCCGGACGCCTTCCGCCTGTTCCAAAAAACGCATATGCAACGAGAGCGCCGAGGATCAATAATCCTGGCGTAATCCAGAACAAATCCTTTTTGTTTTTCATGGTGCCTCCTTCAGCCAAAATTTACGGGGTGACGGCGTGCCTTTTGTTCACCGTGTCGAAATCAAGCGCTCCCGCCATATTTGCGCGGCTGGAATCCATGCGCGCGCTATGTTGGCCAGCGTTTTTTGAAGGAACATTTGTGAGTCTGATATGAAAATAGATTTTCATGCCCGGTGGTGAAAATTTATTTTCATGGCGACTACTGCAAAAAGGTCCTCTCACCGCGAAGCACGCAAAGTTTTTTAGAAGTCGAAATCACAAAGGCTTGAGATTCTCAAGCAGGCCTTTAAGAATTCCTTTGTGTCGCTTCGATACTCCCTGCGGTCGCAGCGCAAGACTTCGTGTCCTTTGTGGTGAAAAGGTTTTTGCAGTGGAGTCATTTGTTAATCGACATATGTGGCGGAATAGTATACAAAATACATTGCGTCACTTGTGTCAATGATAACATGCACATCTACAATGCCATTCCCGTACCAACCATACAGAGCCGTCTTCAGCAACGCGCCCTGTGTTCGCAGATCCTTTTCGTTTGCCTGCCAAATCGAGTTGTCGTACCATGATTTTGACGAATTAGGCTGCCATGTTTTAATTTCGGGAATAAGTTGTTGGAATGTTTCAAGGTCATTTGCGCGCATGGTAAACATTACATCATACGCAGGGTTAAACGATTCGGAACATTGTTCCTTCAGAATCACAGCGCTGGAAGGCAAATTGATTTTCAACATATCCGCGTATTTAAAATCGCCACACGAAACAGCACCATTAAGACCATTTATTAGCCGGCCAGGTTTGGCAATGATAATCAGCAGGGCGCACAAGACAATAAAAACAAGAAGGCCGCTGCTCACCAACAAGCGTTTTTTGTTGAATATATGTTGACCCATTTCAAACATCCTTTCAATACCTTCGCCAATTTTGAAAAAGTTACAAATTGTGGTGCGGGATGGCATCCCGCAATGCCAGATATAGCCAGAAACTTGCTGCGATCGCCAGATATGGTAGGCGGATTGCCAATCCGCCCCACGAAATTAGGTTTGTTAAATTTTGGCGAAGGTATTGATCCTTTATTCCTTGATTTGAAAAACGGATCATCCCAATAATTTTAGGCGATGGTATCCAGTGCGTGAGCTGGCGCGAAATACCCTTGCACGGCGCGCTGGCATTCCGCATGCCCGGGATCCCGCATCATACCCGCAGGTTTTTACCTGGGCGTGTTTTGACAGGCTCAATAACCATGCGTGGACTCTGCTTGGGAGCAGGGAAAACCCGAAGCCACGCTGCGCGAAATGCCCGCCGTAGGCGCCGTCTTTTCAACCAATCTCCTGTCCAACCCTGGACACTGCGATTTATCGGTGGGCGCTTTTTGAAATGGGATACTGTTTTTCATGAGAGTATTGCTTCATCATCTCTATTGATTCTTCCAACGCTCTCCATTTTACTTCTCCAATGGTTTGATTTTTATAATCAGCCATTATTTCTCGAATTTTTGCCAGAGATGGCTTCCCATATTTTTCAACCACATACTGTGTCCACGGAAAAAACCATAAATGAAAATGTCTTGAACTCTCTTCTTGTACAATGGTTAGGCTTTCGATGCCTGTTGCTTTCTTGATTGCATAATGAGTAACTCTGAGCAGATTTGAAAAATCTTCATATTCTGCCTTTTGCATGTCAGAGATTGATTGTATGTGCCTTAGCGAGCCTATTACTAAAAAAAACTGGAAGTGGAATTAGAGGATCTTGATGTACGCAAAAATATTGCGTTTTTTGGATAAAGCCTCCTGGGGTTGACATTGAATTATCGCTGATGGCGCGACCCATGCAGGTAATATCCCATTCTTTTCCCAGAAAATCTTTTGTTTTCATTCTGTCGTCGTTTCCATTATTTGACTTGATGATCGAGTCTGTTATGCGTCGCCAGCGCCGAGCGGGATGCCGACCAACTCCAGGATCAGGACCAACTTTGGGATGCCGTGAATCCAATTGCGCGGCAGAATCCCCGACGTCTGCGTGCAAGTGGTTGTTCGGCGGCCTTTGGACTAGGGTGGCCCGCCCGTTATGACCAATAGAATGATCCCTAGCGCTGATGCGCCATTCAACAACAAGTGCGTAATAAAGCCCGGCCAGGTATTCTGACGGCGTTGCGCCACAAAAGCAATCCCCAAGCAGAGTGGTAAGAGGGCCAGCCAATCCCAATACTTAAAGCCATGAAATAAAGTCCACAAAACGCCATGCACCAACCACGTATACTTGCCCATCGCTAATTCCTGACGCGGCAGTATATAACCGCGCCACCAGAACTCTTCGCCCACAATATTGAAAAACAGTAAAAGCAACGTAACGATTACCAACGACCATTGTCCATGAACTTGTCCACCCAGGAGACCTTTCATGGCATCCACCGACATGGATTGGCGCGGGTCGATCATCGCCGGAATATAGGATGGTAACGGTATCCAATTCCGGGCTATTAACCAACGCCCTGCGCCTAACATCACTGAATACGAGACCAGCATAAAAAGAAACAAGCCGCCCGTCCACAGCCAATCCTGGCGTGTCATCGCTCGCAAACGAAAGCGCTCCGCCAAAGCCGCCCAAGTGAGAGGCTGGCCTTCGATGCGATACGCTATCACCGCCGCAACAAGCATCAAGACTAACACGCTAATCAGCGCCCAACAATAACTCATATACTCGGAAAGCCCCAGCGTTCTCAGATAAGGCAACAAAATATACATGCTCAAAACGAACAACACCGCCGGTAGCGTAAAAAACCACAGGCTCATCCATAATGTCATTGGTCTAACTTGTGATGGCCGATTCATGAAAGCTCACTCTCTATAGAGTACTAACGAGACTGCCGAAAAAACTAAACTCGAGAAATTTTACATTGGAGGTCTCTTCATACATTAACACTATGCGTAGAGACTCTTTTTTTGCTTTTCGGGACTTATTCGACAGTCTCAACGGTGTGCATTACTTGCTGGCGGGAGGGACGAGATAACACCATTTTAACGGAACCGGCTTGAGCCAGGAAACCGTCTGAAAACGCGGTGCATACTCGCCAGTCAAGTGCATGCTATGTTAGGCGGCATGGGTTTCTCAGGCAAGTATTTTTTCACAGCGCGCCCATTCTGCAACCTTTTTGAATCCCATTTTCTGATATACGGGCTCATAAGATCGATGCTCGTTGATAAGGTCTGCTATTAGGTTCTTCACCCCGAAATCGACGCACTTGTTGACCACTTTTGATAGCATGGGTTTCAAGCTGCCTTCATCAGGAGAATAGATATAAAATATCGCCGCCGTGGATGGGCGTACATCGTTGGGGGCTGCCATACAAGCGGCAATCAATTTTCCATCTTTCCGCACCCCCAAATGAGTGATGACGCCTTCTGCATGCCATTCCGTGAGGTGAGCATGACACCACTCTGATGGGCGCTTATACCATTTGGATGCGAGCTCCGCACATTCAACCAGATCCTTTTGAGGATCAATTTCCTGGGCCAAATGATCAGGGAAAGGAAGCATGCCCCATTGCATCTCGTAAGAGTAATAGACTTTATACCCCCAATCTCGGATGGAAAATCCGGCTTTTTCAGCCAACCGAATATCACCTGGACACATTGTCGTTACTCTGGCTTCAATACGCAGAACACCCTTTTGCTTGAGCGTTTCAAAAGCTTTTTCAAGTAATAACTCTGCGGCTTCTTCATGCCCTGGCAGCATGCGGGGAAAATCAAGATTGGCAGTGAGCAGTGTCTCCTTGCCTGGTGGCATGACAAGCGAAAACATATAACCTACCATTTCATCGCCTAGAAAACAATAATGCCGTGTTGCCGGATCAAAGTCAGGCTGGGCATGAATTTTCAAGAGCCCATCCAAATGGTATGCATAAGGCCAAATCCAATTTTGGGCGACCTCAAGACCAATCCGAACTTGGTCTTCTTCAAAACCCTTTTGGTAGTTCTTGATAATGTATTTCTTCATTCGGCGACCTGTTTAGAAAACCAAATGTAGGTGGACGATTAAGAATGCCGCCTAACCAGACTGTCGAAAAAACTAAACTCGAGAAATTTTACATTGGAGGTCTCTTCACATAATAACACTATGCGTGGAGACTCTTTTTTTGCTTTTCGGGACTTATTCGACAGTCTCAACGGCAGGTTTTACCGGCAAGTGCGGGATTTGGCGGGAAAAAGCCAAAAGGTGAACCCGCTTTCGGGGCTGAATCCCATCAAGTGTGGGCAACGCCCGCACTTGTCCGGTGCAAACGATGTTGGGCTGCTTTTGACAGAACCCGAATTTTTATTTTTTCATTCTCTATCGTACATCTAGCCTACATTTTGTACCTGAGTTTTACCCGTATTTGTACGGTAGAGAATTTTTTCAAACACAGTTTATATGGGGCAGTATTCTTTTATCAATTTTACTGCCTGTTCGACACCTTGCTCTGCACGAATTTTTTCGCCCAGAACCGCTGCATTTTCCCGTAAAATTGGGTCGCGCATTGCCTTGGTAATAACAGATGCGAGTTGTTTTGTAGTTTTTTTGAAGTAATTCTTTGAAAGCCCAACCTGCAACTTCTGAACACGGTTAGCCCAAAAAAACTGATCTGCACCTATGGGAAGAATTACAGACGGGATGCCAGCGCGCAACCCAGCCGCAGTGGTTCCCATACCGCCATGATGGACGAGGGCCGCCATTCTAGGAAATAACCAAGCATGGGGAATTTCACGAATGGGGAAAATAGTATTTGGTAATGCATCAGTTTGCAATCCGCCCCATCCTGTAGCGAATACCCCCCGACAGCCACATAAATCCAGGGCTTCAATGGCGATACTCGTCATGCGTACTGAATCTTGGGAATCCATACTTCCAAACCCT
>JBMOMS010000101.1:0-16871 GCA_049324895.1 Chloroflexota bacterium | reverse complement strand
CTCCCCGCACCATCACCCTCGACATCTCGGGCAGCGAAGACGATATCCTCGCCCGCATGAAGCAGAAGACGCGTTACAACGTGCGCCTGGCCGAGAAGAAGGGCGTCACCGTCCGCGCCTGGGACGATCTCGACGGCTTCCATCAGATGATGCAGGTCACGGGCGGACGCGATGGCTTCGGTGTTCACTCGCTCGAATACTATCGCCGCGCTTATGAACTCTTCCACCCGACGGGCATGGCCGAACTGCTGGTGGCCGAATACGAAGGCCAGCCGCTGGCCGCGCTGATGGTCTTCGCGCACGGGCGGCGCGCCTGGTACGTCTACGGCGCGTCGAACGACCATGAACGCAACCGCATGCCGACCTACCTGCTGCAATGGGAAGCCATCCGCTGGGCCAAATCCCACGGCTGCGCGGAATACGACCTGTGGGGCGTCCCCGACGAGGACGAGGCCAAACTGGAAGCCGAGTTCGAATCCCGCCACGACGGGCTGTGGGGAGTGTACCGCTTCAAGCGCGGCTTCGGCGGCATATTGAAACGCGCCGCGCAGGCGCTCGACCGAGTCTACAATCCGCTGCTGTATTGGGCTTATCTGAAGTTCATCGATCATCGGGACTAGACTGCGGGCAGGAGACGCTGCGCCTTTTTTTGGGGCGGGACGCAAGGACAGTTATTACATTCCTCTTACGCGCCGCTGATAAACTATGGGCCTGCCTTTGTTATAATCGCCGCAATTGCAGGGTGAAATTTCCCTTCCCTGCGGAGGACCTACCTTATGATGCGTTTCGACCGTTTTACCGAACGTGCCCAGGAAGCCGCCCAGCGCGCTGCGGAAATCATCCAGCGCTACGGCCACAACCAGATCGACACTGAACACATCCTGCTGGCGCTGATCGAACAGCCCGGCGGGGTCATTCCCCAAATCCTCGAAAAACTCAACGTCAGTTCCGAGGCGCTCACCGAACGCCTGGATGCCACCCTGCGCGCCAGTCCGAAGGCCAACATCTTCGGCGGCGGGGCCGGGCAGATCTTCATCACCCCGCGCGTCAAGCGCATCATCGACCTGGCCAACGAGGAAGCCAACCGCCTCAAGGATGAGTACATCTCCACCGAGCACATCTTCCTGGCCATCCTGACCGAGCGCAACACGCCCGCCGCCCGCATTTTGGAATCGGCCGGGCTGACGCGTGACCGCGTCTACGAAGCCATCCAGGACATGCGCGGCGGACAGCGCGTGACCGATCCCCAGGCCGAATCCCGCTACCGCACGCTGGAAAAATACTCCCGTGACCTGACCCAACTGGCCCGCGAGGGCAAACTCGACCCCGTCATTGGGCGCGACAACGAAATCCTGCGCCTGATCCAGATCCTCTCGCGCCGTACCAAGAACAATCCCGTGTTGATCGGCGAGGCGGGCGTCGGCAAGACCGCCATCGCCGAAGGCCTGGCCCAGAAGATCGCCAACAACGATGTGCCCGAGATTTTGGCCGGCAGGAAAGTCGTGGCCCTCGACCTCGGGTCGATGATCGCAGGTTCGCGCTTCCGCGGCGAATTCGAGGAACGCCTCAAAGCTGTGATGGATGAAGTCCAGCGCGCAAAAGGCGACGTGATTTTGATGATCGATGAACTGCACACCGTGGTCGGAGCGGGCGCGGCCCAGGGCGCCATGGACGCCTCGAACATGCTCAAGCCCGCCCTGGCGCGCGGCGAGCTGCAGTGCATCGGCGCGACCACCCTGGACGAGTTCCACAAGCACATCGAGAAGGACGCCGCGCTCGAACGCCGCTTCGCCCCGATCTACGTCGAGGAGCCGAGCGTGAGCGATACCATCCAAATGCTGCACGGATTGCGCGACCGCTACGAGGCGCATCACAAGGTGCATTTTTCGGACGAAGCCCTGGTGGCCGCCGCCCGCCTGTCCGACCGTTACGTCACCGACCGTCACCTGCCCGACAAGGCCATCGACCTGATGGACGAGGCTGCCGCCAAACTGCGCGTGGCGCTCTATTCCATGCCGCCCGACCTCAAGAGCATGAAGAGCGAAGTGGACAAGCTGCGCGCCGAAGAGGAACAGGCCGGCCTGGAACGCGATTACGAACGCGCCGCCCAGAAGAAAGCCGAACGCCTGCGCCTCGAACAGGAATACAACATCAAACGCGACCGCTGGGAGGTGGACCACAAACTCGACGAGGTCGTGGACGTGAACGACATCGCCGAAGTCGTCCACCAGTGGACGGGCATCCCCGTCACGCAGATGATGGAGACCGAGTCCGAGAAGCTGCTGCAAATGGAGGAACGCCTGCACGAACGCATCATCGGCCAGGAGGAAGCCATCCACGCCATATCGGATGCCATCCGCCGTGCCCGCTCGGGCCTCAAGGACCCCTCGCGCCCGATTGGCTCGTTCATCTTCATCGGCCCCTCGGGCGTCGGCAAGACCGAACTGGCCAAGGCGCTGGCCTGGTTCATGTTCGACGACGAGGAAGCCCTGGTGCGCATCGACATGTCCGAGTACCACGAGCAGCACACCGTCAGCCGCCTGTTCGGCGCGCCTCCAGGCTACGTGGGCTATGAGGAGGGCGGCCAGCTCACCGAGGCCGTCCGACGCCGTCCGTATCGCGTGGTGCTGTTCGACGAGATCGAGAAAGCGCATCCCGAAGTGTGGAACGCCCTGCTGCAAATCCTCGACGACGGGCGCATGACCGATGGCCAGGGCAACGTGGTCGACTTCCGCAACACGATCCTGATCATGACCTCGAACCTGGGCACCGAGTACGTCCGCAAGGGCGGCACGCTTGGCTTCCTGCAAAAGACCGCAGACGACGGCGACCGCGAGGCGCACGACAAGGTGGAGAAGGCCCTCAAGGGCGCCTTCCGCCCCGAGTTCCTCAACCGCATCGATGAGATCATCATGTTCTCGCCGCTCTCGCTGGACGAGATGGCGCAGATCGTCGACCTGCAGCTCAAGGAGGTCCAGGACCGCCTGGGTGAGTACCACATCACGGTCGGGTTGACCGAGGCGGCCCGCAGGTGGCTGGCGAAGGAGGGCTACGATCCCGCCTTCGGCGCCCGCCCGCTGCGCCGCGCCATCCAAAAATATATCGAGAGTCCGCTCTCGGTCGAGCTGCTGGCGCACAAATTCAGCGCGGGCACGACCGTGTTGGTGGACGTGGAGAATGAGCGGATTGTCTTCCGCCCCAGCCTGGCGGTGCAACAACCCGTGGCAGCTTAACCCCGAGGACGGCAGAGACCCTGCCGTCCTTTTTTATTTTCGCCCTTCGACCACGCGCGCAAAGCGCGCGCCGCTCAGGGCGAAGGCAACCCGCAACAATCCGCGCTCCCGGACTGTATCTCTTTCATGCGACGCTTCCTCACCTTCCCAACTCTCATTCGCTTGCTGGCCGCCTGGACGGGACTTTCCACCCTCTTCCTGCTGCTCATCGCCATCTTCTTCATGGGGCCAAACAGCCGCGCGGTCATCTTCATGGCGACGGGCCTCGTGTTGTTGTGGATCGTGCTGGGCGGCGCGTTGATGTGGATTTGGCGTGACCGCGCCCGCGCGCTCTTTCAGCGGATTCCCCTGCCGTGGGGCGTCAAGTTCGTGCTGTTCTGCACCCTGCTGGCGCTGACCGAGGAGGCTGTCACCGTTTCGATGACGAATCTTGCCCCTGTCTTTGGCGTGCCCGTCGGCGCGGCCTACATCACGGCCTCGGCCAATTACTTCGATGTGGTGATGTTGCACAGCGTGGTCGTGTTCGTGCCGATGTTCATCGCCTGGGCCTGGATGCTGCGCCGCTGGGATTTCCCAGCGCGGATGGTCTTCCTGCTCTTCGGGCTGACGGGTTTCCTGGCCGAGGCGCAGTTCGCAGGCTCGTTGAACCTGCTCCAGGCGCCATTCTGGATCTTCGTCTACGGATTGATGGTCTGGCTGCCCGCCTACAGCCTGGAGGCCAGGGACGGGATCAAGACCGCAAAGTGGGGACAGGCCGGGGCGGCGGTGCTCCTGCCGTTCGTGTTCGCCATCCCGGTCGCGATCCTGGTCGGCCTGCTGCATCCTGTGTCGATCCACTTCCCGCCTATCCCACCGAATTCCTAATCCCTTTTTCAGTCAAATCAAGTATGATGGGCCAATCTTTTCCACAGAAAGGGTTTGTCCATGCAATCCAACCAGTCGAGTTCCACCGCTGCCATCATCGTCGGTATCGTCGCGCTGCTGTGCTGCATCTGCCTGATCGCGCTCGGGGTCGGCGGATATATCCTGTATGCCTTCGGCCAACAGACCATCACCCAGATCGATCCGCTGATCGATGATCCGTTCATCGAAGATCCTTTTACGCCCTTCGAGCCGACCCCGGTGGTCGAGGTGACCCGCCCGCCCGTGGCTGAAGTTCCGACCGGCACGCTCGAAATCCTGGAGACAATGGTGGTGCCCTTCAATGACCCGCGCGAACTGGCCTGCCGCCTGGAGGGCAAATGCGGCATCCCCGAAGTGCTGGCCGAAAGCGCCGCGCCGCGCCAGGTTGGGGAGACAGCCACCTTCTGGGCCAACGACCTCGGCACCAATGAAAACTTCGAGGTTGAGGCCACCCTGCGCTATGCCACGCCCCACGTGTACTTCTGGGTGGAGGATGGCGTGGACGTCGACGAGCGCGACATGCAGCGCCTGGTGGATACATTCGAAACCAAAATCTACCCCACCAACCGCGAATTCTTCGGCAGCGAGTGGTCGCCCGGCGTGGACGGCGACCCGCACATCTACATCCTGTACACGCGCGGCATCGGCTATTCCATCGCGGGATACTTTTCCTCGGCAGATTCGCTCAACCCATTGGCGCACGAATACTCCAACGGGCACGAGATGTTCGTCTTCAACGCCGACAATACCGACCTGGGCGGCGAGTTCACCTATGGCGTGCTGGCGCACGAGTTCCAGCACATGATCCACTGGTATCAGGATCGCAACGAGTCCACCTGGCTGAACGAGGGGTTCTCCGAGCTGGCGGCCTTCCTGAACGAATACGACCCGGGCGGCTTCGACTGGCTGTACATTTCCAACCCCGACCTGCAGTTGAACGACTGGCCCAACGACCAGAACGCCACCACGCCGCATTACGGCGCGAGCTTCCTCTACCTGACCTACTTCCTCGACCGTTTTGGGGAGGAGGCCACCCAGGCCGTGGTGAAGGACCCCGCCAACGGCTTCGACAGCATCGACAACGCCCTGCGCGCCATCGACGCCACCGACCCGCTGACGGGACAGCCCATCAGCGCCGACGACCTGTTCCTGGACTGGGCCGTGACCAATTTCGTGATGGACGGCGGCGTGGGCGACGGACGTTTCATCTACAATAATTACCCGTCCGCCAACCAGGCCTCGCCCACTGAACTTGTCACGTCCTGCCCGGAGAGCCTGGATAACCGCTCTGTGCATCAGTATGGCGTCGACTACATCGCCATCGATTGCGCGGGCGATTACACCCTGTCCTTCACAGGCTCGACGGTCACAGGCCTGCTGCCCGCCGATGCGAACTCAGGCGCCTACGCCTTCTGGTCGAACAAGGGCGATGACTCGGACATGACCCTGACGCGCGAGTTCGACTTTACGAACGTCAGCGGCCCGATCGAGTTCACCTTCAGCACCTGGTACGACATCGAGACCGATTACGATTACGTCTATTTCCTGGTCTCCGAAGACGGCGTGACCTGGGACATCATCACCACACCCTCGGGCACGGCGGAGGACCCCTCGGGCAACTCCTATGGCTGGGGCTACAACGACGTGACCAACGGCTGGATGGAGGAGACCGTCGACCTGTCTGCCTATGCGGGCAAAAAGGTGCAGGTGCGTTTCGAGTACGTGACCGATGCGGCCGTCAACGGCGAGGGCTTCCTGATCGACGATGTCCGCGTGGATGCCGTCGGCTACTCGACCGACTTCGAGACCGACGACGGCGGCTGGGTGGGTGAGGGCTTCGTGCGCGTCGAGAACGTTCTGCCGCAGACCTTCCGCCTGGCGCTCATTATCGAAGGCAGCGACGGCACCACTGTGCAGATGATCGAGCTGACCGCCGACCAGACCGCCGAGATCCCGCTGTCGCTGGAGAGCGGCGAGCGCGCCATCCTGGTGGTGACCGGCACGACCCGCTTCACCCGTGAACTGGCGGCGTATCAGGTCGAGATCAGGTAAAATTTTGGGGCGTACACTGGAGTCCCGAAGTTCTACTTCGGGATAACGCGCAAGTGGAACTTGCACACTCCCAGGATTGGAAACATATACAAAAAGCAACCTGTGCAAGGTGTAAACAAAAACAGCCTCGTCTTTTCAGACGGGGCTGTTTTATTGCCGTTCGCTTCACTTCGCGCCTTGGATGAATTCCGCCAAATCCTTCTTGAGCGCCTCCAGCGAGGGCAGGTGGATGTACATCATGTGGCCCGCTTCGTAATACTCCATGCTGACGTTGCCGCGCACGGACTCATCCAGGCCGAGGTGGTCGAAGGTGTACTCGGTGGCGAAGTAGGGCGTGCCCAGGTCGAAGTAGCCGTTGGCCACGAAGACCTTGAGGTGCGGGTTGTAGGTCATGGCGGAGCGCAGGGTCTCGCCCACGTGGACGAAGCGGCCTTCGAACTCGGCGTAGCTCCACGGGTGGACGAATCCGCTCAGGATCTCATACTGGATGTCGGTCTCGAATTTCAACTCGCTGCGCACGTAATCGTAGAAGGCGGCGGTGTAGGGCCCCAGCACATTGGTCAACAGCGGATCGTACTCGGGCTGCTGGGTGACGCCCAGGCGGTCGACGCCCGTGAAGCGGCTGTCGAGGCGGCCCACGGTCAGCCCGCGCGAGCGCAGCAATTCCTTGAAGAAATGCTGGTCGTTGATGCGCAGATTCGAGCGTTCGATGAAATCGACGGACAGCCCCGTGTAGCGCGCCATCTTCTCGATGACCGCGGCCCGCTCCCGTTTCGACAGGCTGTCGCCTTTGAGCAGGGCGGAGGCGTACTCGCCCTGCGCGAACTTCTCCACTTCGGCCAGCAGCTTTTGCAGCGGCTTGCGCACCCGCAGCGCGCCGTGATACCAGGCCGTGGCGGCGTAGCCGGGCAGGAACATGATGTAGGGCAGGTCGTTGTTGACCTGGAAGTCGATGGTGGTGAAATCGAGCACAGCCGAGATGAGCATCAGGCCGTTGAGGTACATGCCGTGGCGTCCCTGCAAGTAGCCCGAGAGTCCGGCCGCGCGGGTGGTGCCGTAGCTTTCGCCCGCCAGGAATTTGGGCGAGAGCCAGCGTCCGTAGCGCGTGGTGTACAGGCGGATGAAGTCGCCGACCGACTCGATGTCCTTCTTGAAGCCGTGCCAGTCCTTGGGCTTCTGTCCCTCGACCGGGCGCGAGTAGCCCGTGCTGATCGGGTCGATGAAGACCAGGTCGGTCTCGTCGATCAGCGAGAACTCGTTGTCGGCCAGTTGGAAGGGCGGCCTGGGCAGGTTCCCGTCGAATTCGAGCACCACGCGGCGCGGGCCGAGCGTGCCGAGGTGCAGCCACACCGACGAGGAGCCGGGCCCGCCGTTGAACGAGAAGGTGATCGGACGTTTGGATTTGTCCTCCACATCATCCTTTGTGTAGGCGACGAAGAAGACCTGCGCCCTGGGCTTCTCGCCCCCGGCTTCCTTCTCGCGGTCGCCGGTCTCCTCCTTCATCACCATCGTCCCGGCGGTGACGGTGTATTTAACTTCCTGTCCCCCGATGACGACACTGTGCTGGGTCTGGACGAGATTGTCCTTCGGGGTGGGCTTGTCTTCCTTTTTTTCTTCGGGCTTGGTGGGTTCAGGGTTCATGGTCTACCTTTCCATACAGGAGATTCTTGCCAGTTCTTTGGAACCCCCATCCAGTTCAATGGAATTTCAGGATATGAAGATAAGAGGGACAGAAGCCGATCTTTCCATTGGTTTTCTGAGTCTATTTTACCCAATAAATAATTTACCAGCATCAGGATTGTAAAGGTGCGCCGATTATCTGGCGTGAAAGGTGTATGCCATTCTGCGTGATGCCGCTGGTCTGGAATGAAGGGGCGAATGGACAATTCCCGATTCCACAGGCGGGCGTGATGTGCGCAGACGTTCCGTATGAAATTCAACGAGTGCAGCCAGGAAATCATGACCGGCGGGTACAGATCAAATTTTTTGGATATGGACTGTTGTTCGGCGCGATTCAAATTCCTGAAAAAAGTGAAGAGTTGTCCAAATGTCATCACTTCGACTGCCATCCATAAGGGCAGGCGGGATTCGCTCGTGTATTTTCTTCTAAATCGCCCCACAAATTCCTCACTGCTGCGCTGTACGGCGTCATTCAACTCGTACATCAACCTGAGATGATCTTGTGGCGAAAATTTTGGGGAGAAATTTTTGAGATCAGCATACCCAAACGGTCCATGCAGGCGGGCAAACTGTTCGACCATTTGTGTTCGCAGGATTGCGACCTCGATGCGCTCGATGGCATCCATGACCAGCAGGCGCAGTTCCCTGTCGAAGGAATAGCGCATCCAGATGGTATCGAAGCGGGTACCTGGAGCAAAGCGTTCCTCACCGGTCATCGCGTCCACCCGTTTGAACGGATACCAATACGCGCTCAAACGATAGTAGTTGACGGTTTTCAGGTGGGCAGTCAGAATGTCTTTGTCCTCCACCACCAGGCCGCGTTCCAATAATCTTTGCGCTTGCTGTTCAAAAGATAACACCGGCTTCGTGTACTTCATTGGCCCTCCGCGGAAGAAAAAACCCGCCACATTTGAGCTTGCCTTTACAGGCAGAGGCTTGGCGGGTGTACTGAGGTAAGTATAGCCTTTTCGTAAAAAATGTCAAGAAGCCGGTTGCGCTGGGGAACCTGCGAATATTTTGTTTGTTAATTTCCGTGTCTCAGGGACCAACTTGTATAGGATGAGCATCGCCAGCCATTCGAACGGCTTGAGCAGCAGATAGGCCGCGTCGGCCACAAAGGGATTGGTCATGCGGCGGGCCAGGGGGCGGCCCAAAGTATCATACAACTTTCGAAGGACTCCATGCAGGCGCGGGGCAATGGCCTTGAGCGCCAGTTCGGCGCATTTGAGACGCTGCAATTGCGCGTTGACCCGCATGCGCGCGCCGTTGGGCAGGGTCACTTCGCGCGAGCCGACCAGGCGCGGATGTCCGTTGGCGGCGGCGGTGGCGATGTAACAATCGGGCGGCTGGGTCGGCAGTTGGGAGTAGAGCTGCAGCGCGCGCAGGATCGACAGGCTCCAGGTGGCGGCGAAGCCTCCCAGCCAGGCCAGGATGCCGACTCCGCGCAGGAGGGTGAAGCGCGTCTCATAATGTTTGAGCAGACGGTATCCCGTCGCGCTCATGATGAGCAGCGACCAGAACGGGGCCGAGGCGATTAGGAATCCGATCAGGAACAGGAAGGGGGTGGAAAAGGCGTGTGCGGGAGGGAAGGAACGGGCGCGGATGGCCTCGACCAGCAGGTAGCCAAAATAGAAAAGGGCCGCGAGGAGCAACACGCCCAGCACGGTCCATTGCGCGCCGATCTTCTTCGCGATCCAGCGCAGGATCGGCCATGCAATCAGCGGAGCGATCCAGATCAGCAGCCCCATCCAGGCGATATCCTCCAGGGCGATCAGGGCCAGGGCGGTGAATTGCAGGGCCAGCAGCGAGCCTGTGTAGATGCCCATCCGCACCCAGAAGACCGGCGCCCACTTCAAGGGCGCGGCCAGCAGGAACAGCAGGGAGAGCACGGAGTAGCCCAGCAGCGGCGCGAAGATCCACGAAGCCTCGGGCGAGAGCATCAACGCCACGTAGGAGGAGAATCTTCCGTCCTGCCATTCGGGTTCGAGGATGACCACGACAGTGAAGGCGGCCAGGGTCAGGAGCGTGACCACGAGACCCTGGGCGATGCGCCAGAAAATGGACTTGGGGACGGGCAGGGGAGGATTGGGCTGGGGTTCGGGCGAGGCGATTGGAGTTTCCATAAGATTGTCCTTGAAGTAGATATAATACCCACGGGTGAAAATTGCGCATTCCACCCTCTAAAAAAGCGCAATTTTCACCCGAGTGCGGTATACCCGAGAAACGCGCGTTGATACGAATTGGTTCCGCATTTGCATCGTCACCGAGGATGATAGTTTGGGGTAACGCAGAGTTAGAGATCCTTCGCTACGCTCAGGATGACACACTCTTGAGAATCAGGGTGTAGACTTCCTTTTTCTTCCAGCCCGACTGGTCGGCCAGTTCCCCCGCCAGTTGCGAGGCGGACTTTTCGCTTTGCGCCTCGTCTCGAATGGCGGACAGCAACTGCTCCTCGCTCCAGCGGGCGCCGTCGACGGTCTGTTGTCCCTCCACCACCAGCGTGAACTCGCCGCGCGGTTCTTTGGCGGTGAAGTGGGCCATCGCGCCGCTGATGCTTCCGCGCCAGGTTTCTTCGTAGAGCTTGGTCAGCTCGCGCGAGACCGAGATGCGGCGGTCGCCGAGGACGGACAGCAAATCCGTGAGGGAGTCGAGCAGGCGGTGCGGGGTTTCGAGGAAGATCAGTGTGTAGCGCAAATTGCCAATTTGAGCGAGGGCTTTGCGTCGCTCTCCCGATTTGTGCGGCAGGTAGCCCAGGTATAGGAAGGCGTCCGTGGGCAGCCCGGAGACGGTCAGGGCGGCGATGGGGGCCGAGGGTCCGGGGACCGGCCGAACGTCGAAGCCGGCCGCCAGGGCGGCGCGCACCAGTTCGTAGCCCGGATCGTTGATGGCGGGCGTGCCCGCATCCGAGACGAGGGCCACGTCGCCTTCAGCCAGCTTGCCCAGCACGTAATCCTGCTTGGTCAGCTTGTTGTGTTCGTAGTAACTGGTGAGAGGCGTTTTGATCTCGAAGTGTTTGAGCAGGCTGCCCGTGTGGCGCGTGTCTTCGGCGGCGATCAGCACGGATTCGCGCAAAACCCGCGCGGCGCGCGGCGACAGGTCTTCGAGATTCCCGATGGGGGTGGCAACGAGGTAAAGGATTCCCATGCGGCGATTGTATCACCCGCGCCCTGCGGGCGGGTGGGATGTTGGTCATGACCGCAACGGCGCGCGTGCCATACCGCATTCTGGTGAAACTTGCGCTCTTTTAGAGGGCGGAAAGCGCAATTTTCACCCGTGGGTATTGTATAATGATAAAGTCGGGTGGGCGACATTCCCCCACATTTTAGGAGAAGTCGATCCGAAAGGAGGATCTGTTGGCCAAGGTAAATTACAACTACGAGAAACGCCAGAGGGAAATTGCGAAGAAGAAGAAAAAGGAAGAGAAGCAGAAGGAAAAGCTGAACAAAAAGAACGTCAAGCCCCAGGAGAAACCTGTTCAGCCCGAAGAGAAGTAACTCACGGTTTCGACGAGTTTGGAAAGAGGCCAGTCTGGGGACTGGTCTCTTTGTTTGTGCGCCAGGGTTGGATGCCATACCGCACTCGGGTATTGTATAATCCGCGGAATATTTTTGCGCTGAGCAGAGTGGCTGTCGGGCGAAGCGCATATCAAGGGCAACTTTATGGGCCAAGGAGCAGACATGATCGTTGTTTCGGACATGATGGGCACGTTGACCACCGGCTCGCCTTTTCTGGGCCTGGTGGATTGGGTCAAGCATAACCAGAGCAGGCTGCGCGCCAACTTTTACATGGCGTCCATTATGCCGTCCTATTTGCTGGCGAAAAATGGATGGATCGACTGGCAGCGTTGGGGTCAGAAGTTGATGATCGACAGCCTGGCCTACATCCAGGATGCGAATGAGGAAAAGGTGCGTCACGCTTCGGAGTGGATCGTGGAGCACAACCTGTGGAAGCAGCGCCGCGAGGACGTGGTCGCGCGGCTGACGGCGCATCGCGAGGCGGGCGCGCAGGTCTACATCGCCAGCAGCGTGGTCGAGCCGTTCATCGAGCCGTTCGCGCGCAGGATCGGGGCGCAGGTCAGCGGAACGCCCGTCGAGATCAGGGATGGACGGATGCGCATGACGGGCGGCCTGGTGTCGGACGAGAAGAAGTTGGAGCAGATCCTCGGTAAACTGGGCGTCTCGCGCGTGGACTTTGCCTACGGCGACACCGTGCTGGACATCCCCCTGCTCGAACACGCCGAGCATCCCGTGGCGGTCTACCCTGACAAGAAGTTGAAGGCAGTCGCGCTGGAGCGCGGGTGGGAAGTGATCGAATGATTCCGTCATTGCGAGGGCGGCGCTCTTCCGCCCGAAGCAATCTCTGATTAATGGGGAGATTGCTTCGCCGCCTTCGGCGGCTCGCAATGACGGAGGGTTATCCTGTATTCCGCAACCCCGCCGCGATGCCGTTGATGGTCAGGGCCATGATCTCGCGCAGGGGGGGCGCGTCCGCGCCGTCGGGGTCGGGCAGGGAGCGCAGTCGGCGCAGGGTTTCCACCTGGATGTAGTTCAACGGGTCGATGTAGGGGTTGCGGAGCTGCACCGCCTGACGGGTGACAGGCTCCAGTTCGAGCAGGGTCTCGTGGCGGCTGATGCGCAGCACGGACTCGCGGGTGCGCTCGTATTCCGCGCGGATGGAGGCGAAGATTCCGTCCGCCAGTTTTTTATTGGGGACGAGGCTCACGTACAGGGCCGAGATGTCCATGTCGGCTTTGAGCAGCGACATTTCCGTATTGTTCAACAAAGTCTTGAAGAACGGCCAGCCGTCGTACATCTCCTGCAGGAGGGGCAGGTCATTCGTCGAGGTCAGGCCCGCGCCGAGGCTGTACCAGCCTGGCAGGTTGAAGCGGCTCTGCATCCACGAGAAGACCCACGGGATGGCGCGGATCTGATTCACCGCGCCCGCCTTGGCGCGCGAGACGGGGCGCGAACCGATGCCGAGGCGTTTGATCTCGTCCAGCGGCGTGGCCGATTCCCAGAACTGGATGAAGCCAGGCGTCTTGTACACCAGGGAGCGATAGGCGCGCTGTCCGACGGCGGACATGGCTTGCATGGCCTCGCGCCATTTCGATGGGACAGGCTCTGCCTTTTGCGGCGCGGAGGCCAGGATGACCGCGCTGGCGATCTGCTCCAGGTGACGGTGGGCCAGGTCGGGGTTGGCGTAGCGTGAGGCGATGATCTCGCCCTGCTCGGTGACGCGGAAGCGCCCGTTGATGCTGCCCGCGGGCTGGGCGCGGATGGCCTGGTTGGCAGGCCCGCCGCCGCGCGCAATCGTCCCGCCGCGCCCGTGGAAGATGGTCAGCTTGACGCCGTATTGCTGCGCGGTGCGGGTGATGTCCTCCTGCGCCTGGTGGAGTGACCAGTTGGCCATCAGGTAGCCGCCGTCCTTGTTGCTGTCCGAGTAGCCGATCATGACCATCTGCTCGTCGCCGTGCGCGGCCAGGTGGGCGCGGTACAGGTACGACTCGAACAGCAGGGTCAGAATCTTGGATGCGTCCTGCAGATCCTGGATCGACTCGAAGAGCGGCGCGATGGCGGGCATGCGCCGACAGCCCGCCCATTTGGACAGCAGCATGACGGTCAACACGTCGGCGGCGGCGTGGGTCATCGAGATGACGATGGGGCCGAGCAGGTCGTCGCCGTAGACCTCCTGCACGCGCGCGATCAATTGGAACAGCGACCAGGTCTCGGCGGCGGCTGCGGTCACGCCCGGGCGGCTGGAAAGCTGCGGCGCGGGATTCGCCAACAGGCGGATCAACAGCGAGGCGCGGGTCTCGTCGGGCTGGTTCTCGAAATCCGCTTCGATCTTCAAGGCGCGCAGGATCTCGCCCAGGGCGGCGTTCAGGCGGCCCGAGTCCTCGCGGATGTCGAGGCGCGCGGCGCGCAGGCCGAAGATGCGCATCTTCCGAATCACGGTTTTGAGTTCGTCCTGCGCGAGGCTGGGCGGCAGGGCCGAGTCGATCAGCAGCAGCGACTCGAGCAGGCTGGGCGTGTCGATCAGCGCCCGGTGCGGATACTGTCCCAGCAGGTGGCGGGTCATGTCGTCGCGCGAGGCTTCGGCCAGGTCGTTCGTCAGCAGGGCCAGCACCAGGCGGTAGGGTTCGTTGGCGTAACGCTGTTCGATGTAGGCCACGTGCGGCGGGAAGGGGCGGCGGGCCTCGATCCACGCCTGCAGGGCGGGCGGCGGCGGGATGCGGCTGGCGCTTACGCTCAGGGAGCGTCCCAGTTCCTGGAAGGCGCGGCGGTGATTCTCCACGGCCAGTCCGCGATGCAGGCGCAGCGTCTCGGCGGTCACGGCGCTGGTGACGTAGGGATTGCCGTCGCGGTCGCCGCCGATCCACGAGGCCAGCTTGAGCCAGCCCTCGGGCGCTTGCAGGCCTGGGTAATATTTTTCGAGGGCCTGCTCCAGGTCGCGGTACAGGATGGGCAGGATGTTCCAGAAGAACGCGTCGACGAAGTACAGGCCCGTGCGCACCTCGTCGGTGACGGTCAGCTTGTCGGCGCGCGAGCGGTCGGTCAACCACAGCGCGGAGATGGCGGCGCGCAGGGCGGCGACAGCCTCCTGCCTTTCGCGCTGGGACAGGCTGTCCTGGTTGAGCTGGCGCAGCAGGGAGGCGATGCGCTCGGTCTTGGAGAGCACGGTGCGGCGGCGGGCCTCGGTGGGATGCGCGGTCAGCACCAGCTCGATGGAGAGATTCTCCAGCAGGGCCGACATCTCTGCGGATGTGACCCCGCGCTCCTTCAAAGTCTCCAGCGCCTCGCCGATCGACTCGTGGATGGGTTCGGGAAAAAAGGCATCCTCACGCTGACGGAGCAGGCGCACGCGCTGATGTTCCTCGGCCAGGTTGACCAGGTCGAAGTAGGCGGCGAAGGCGGCGGCGGCCACGCGCGCGTCCCCGTCCTGCAGGGACGAGACCTCCGCCTGCAAGCGTTCCGCCGCGACGGCATCTCCGCCGCGCCGCGCCTTGGCCAGCGCGCGGATGCGTTCCTCGACATCGAACAGCTCGGGCGATTCGAGTTCCGAAATGACTTTACCGAGCAGGTCGCCCAGCAGGTGGATGTTCTGTGAGAGATCCATGTTGGTCTCCAGATGTGTTGGAATAAGTGGAAGAGCTTAACCACGAAGGGCACGAAGTACACGAAGGGTGAAGGTAAGGCTTACTTCTTGCGCGACCTTTGTGTTTGGTTTGACGATGAGCGGGGAAGAGATTTCCGCGAGTATATCAAACTGTTGTATGATTGCGTATGCTTCGCGGGTGGCGGCATCCAGTATATGATGTGGTGCGGAATGTTATTCCGCATACACGTAGTTTGGCGGGATTCCATCCCGCTCCACGAGTGAATCGCTTATATTGACTCGCTGCCACTTCGCGCAGTCGAAGCGCCTTGTTTCCATAAGGAGTTGCGTTATGAAGCCTGATCGTATTGTCATCGACTGGAATTATTCGGGCAAGCCCGATGAATTCTTCGGCACGGGCGCGACCGTTGCGGAGCGCGCCCTGGTCTGGACGGTGGGCCTGTTCGCCACGGGACTGCTGGGCTGGGTGGTGTGGAGCAAATCCATCCCGTGGACGGTCTGGCAGTACCTCGTGGCGGGACTGCTGGCGCTGGACGTGTTCGGCGGGGTGGTGGCGAACGCGCTCAACAGCTGCAAGCGTTTCTACCACGCGCCGCTCCAGCCCGAAGAGACGGGCCTGACGCGCTTGGCGAAGAATCCTCTGCTGTTCACGGCCTTCCACATCCACCCGCTGCTGGCGGCTTTCCTCTTTGGCGGCAGTTGGACGTACGGCCTGTTCTGGTACCTGGCGCTGGTGCTGTCCGCGCTGGCGCTGCTGCAAATGCCGCTCTACCTCCAGCGTCCCGCCGCGCTGGGCATCATCCTGATCGCGATCCTGCTGAACCTGTACCTCCTCCCGCCCGTGTGGGGATTTGAGTGGCTGATCCCCGCCCTGTTCCTCAAGATCGTCTACGGCCACCTCGTGCGCGAGGAACCGTATCGGCCGTAGGAGGCTATTGATTTTAAAAAGGCGGGCATCTATAATGATGTCACGGTGTCGGGATTAGAGCATGGGATTTCCCCTTTAGAAATTTGGCAAGAATATGATTACAAGGTTTTGAATTGGTTCTTTGTCATATAAGTGGAATGGTTCCAAATAAGAGATAAACATTTGCCTTTCCTCAAACAATAAAAATATGCTTTCGCTATCGCAATTACACTTTTCAGAGACTCGACGCTTAGCATCAAAAATTGACAGAGATAACCTTGTCTCTTGGCTTTTGAGAGATGGCTATTATCCTGAGCAATATGTTTTGCCGCCATGTTTTACGGTTGAAAAATTTGATATTAAAGATGAGCCTTATTATCCCGTAAAGAATAACAAACTTCACCCAAAACCTGCTGATTTACTCAATATTTCTTTTCCAAAATCTTTATTGACAGACCGCATTTTTGGAATCATAGAACCCAGGATATATCACGATGTAGCATGGCATCTTTCTAAGGAATTTGACTTTGTTTTAAATCATCTCTTTAGTCCAGATACGCGCTTTTTTTGTTATAGTTTTCCTGTTCCTCTAAACAGAAATATCGAAGGCGAATTGGGGCGATTGCGTTCAGGACGAATGATATATGAATTTATTGAGATGGCAGAAAATGATTTAGTTGCAGACGCTCACAATTACCAATATGTAGTACACACAGACATTAAAAACTTTTACCCATCAGTATATACTCACAGTTTGGCTTGGGCATTGCACGATAAAGAATTAGCAAGAGCAGATAAGTTTGTTTTTGACTTGCTCGGAAGTAAACTTGACAAACTTTTCCGGAATTCAAATGAGTGTGACTAAAATGGGTTGGTAGCATCTGAGGAAGAAGAAGGAGTTGAAAGATAGGCAATCTTCTGAAAAGATAGGTTTGTTGAAAACACAATCTCAGGAGACGCGCTATGACAATCAACTCCAG
>JBMOMS010000100.1:0-2231 GCA_049324895.1 Chloroflexota bacterium | reverse complement strand
CCAGCCATCCCTTCGCCGATTGGGTCGAAGCCCTGTACAACGAAGGCATCACCGGCGGCTGCGGCGGCGGGGACTTCTGCCCCAACAACCCCGTCACCCGCGCCCAGATGGCCGTCTTCCTGGTGACGGCCTTCAATTTGCCGTAACGGAAAACAAAAGGCTCTGTAGGATTTTCCGATGCGCCCCAATATCTAATGGTATGCCGTAGAGGCTGTCCCAAAAGGGTGCTTTAACAGCCCGTCACTGCCATTCTACGCCTTAGGCAAGTCATGGTACGCACCACACCGGGTATGGTATATTGCCCGGGTCATCCTGCCGCGCGTGCAAGACAAAAGGCTTTGACGCAAACACGCTGACGCCCTGTATACCGGCTCCCATCTTTCTTCACGAGGAGAGAATCATGAAAAAGTACCTTCTCCTGTTTTCCAACCTGGCATTGGTGCTTCTACTTTGTATAACGCCCGCCGCCGTTTCCCCCACCCTGGCCGCCCCAACCAATGATCCAATTCCCTCCACGCCGGGTTACCTTCATGTCCAGGGAACTGAGGTCCTGGATGCCAGCGGCCAGCCTGTCCTCCTGCGCGGATTCAATTTCCACACCTACTACTACAACTACCTTTGGGACCCCGATGCGCCGCTCACCTACGCCACACAGGAGGATATTGAATTCGCCAAAGGCCTGGGGGCAAACGTCATCCGACTCGGCTTCCACTGGCGTTACTTCGACACCGCACTCGGCTTCGACCTGCTGGATGATTATCTCGACTGGTGCGAACAGGCTGGCGTCTACGTTATCCTCGACATGCACGTTGTCCCCCCGGAAGACGACATCCTGGAAGGAGCAATGTGGGACGACCCCGCCGCCCAACAGCAGTTCCTGGATTTGTGGGAATCCATCGCCACCCGTTACGCCGGCCGAACCATCCTCGCAGGCTATGACCTCTACAACGAGCCAGCCCCGCCCGACCCCGACCAATGGTGGGACCTGGCGGAACGCGCCGTCGTTGTCATCCGCGCGGTGGACACGAATCACATCATCTTCATGGAAGAAGCGCTCGGCGCGGGCTTTACCGCGCGCCTGTTGCCCGATGCCAATGTGGTCTATTCCTTTCACGAATACGAACCATTCCTCGTCTCGCACGCCGGCGCAGATTGGGTGGGCGACTCCCCGGTCCCAAGCGATTACTCCTACCCCGGGCAGGTTCTCACCGAACTGAATTGGGCCGACTGGGCGGAGGACGCCGCCAGCCTGGACCTCCCCGCTCCTGAATGGCAGCCATTCGACAGCGGAATCCTGACCGTCCCACCTGGCGTGGAATTTGCCACCCTTAAGTTGAGCGTCAGCGGACAAACCGGCGCGGTCTGGTTCGATGATTTGGAACTCTGGCACAACGGCGTAAAACAAAGCCTCTACAACTCCGGCATGGAGGAAGAATCTGTCTCGCGGCCGGGCGAACCGGCCAACTGGTCATTCTGGAGCGACAGCGGAGTCAGCGGCGCATGGAGCAATGCGAACGCCCACAGCGGGGCGCGCAGTATGCAGCTCACCGGCACCGCAAGCGGCTTCGGCGTTTGGACTCAAAGCGACTGGGTATTGACCGCCCCGCTCTTTCACGTCCAACCCGGCGACACCTTTCAGGTGCATGGCTGGATTCTCGCCCCGCAAAACAACGGCAGCGCGCAGATCAGCCTGGACTACCTGAACGGCGTGTACGAAAACTTCGACCGCGATTCCCTGGTTGCCGTCATGCAGCCCTACTTGGATTGGGCGGCAACGAATAACGTCCCGCTCTTCCTGGGCGAATTCGGCGCCATGAACTCTGCGCCCGGCGATTCGCGCTACCGCCTCATCGACGACACGATCAGCGTGATAAATGAGGCCGGGCTGCATTGGGTAATATGGAACTACCGCGACCCTTCCACCGCGCCCGGCTTTGGCTTGTACTTCGACAACGATCTGGACGAGCAGCTGGCGGATATCCTCCGACAAGGCCTGGGAACCTCCACCACCTTTGTCGACGTTCCTTTAGATTATTGGGCCAATACCTTCATCGAACGCCTGTACACCAACGGCATCACCGGCGGATGCACCACTTCCCCGCGAATGTACTGCCCCGAAGCCTCCGTCACCCGCGCGCAAATGGCGGTCTTCCTGCTGGTGGCCAAGCATGGGACAGGCTACACCCCACCCGACGCCACGGGCGCAGTCTTCGACGATATCGCCATCGATC
>JBMOMS010000099.1:1806-16929 GCA_049324895.1 Chloroflexota bacterium | reverse complement strand
CAGGAAGACGCAGTGGCATATCGTGGGCGTCTACACCATTACGGGCAATATCACCCCGCCGCTGCTCTACGTCAACTACGAGTATCTGAGCAAATTGATCGGTCGGCCCGGGCAGGTCTACTCGCTGCGGGTGCTGACCAACCAGCACGACTCCGTTTCGCAAAAAGCGGTCAGTGACCAGATCCAGGCGCTCTACGAAGCCAATGGCATCCAGTATGGCAGCGCCCAGCTTGGCGCGGACTTCATCCGCGACCAGAAGGCGCAGACCGACATCCTGGTGTACTTCATGCTGGTCATGGCCAGCCTGATCGCCGTCGTCGGCGGGCTGGGGCTGATGGGCACCATGAGCATCAACGTGCTCGAACGCACACGCGAAATCGGCGTGATGCGCGCCATCGGCGCCTCGAACGGCGATATCCAGGGCATCGTGATCGTGGAAGGCATGGTCGTCGGCCTGATCAGTTGGCTTATCAGCATTCCGCTCTCGCTGCCCATCACGAACGTGCTGTGCTTCGGAGTCGGCATGGCGCTGTTGACCGCGCCCATGCCCTCCGTCTACGGCGTGAGCGGCATCCTGGCCTGGCTGGCCTTCACCCTGACCCTGGCCGCCATTGCCAGCGCCTGGCCCGCGCGCAGGGCCTCGAAGTTGACGGTAAGAGACACATTGGCGTATGAGTAATCACGTAAAAGACGGTCGTTTTCAAAGCGGCCGTCTTTTACGATACCGCGCCATATCGAGCAACGCATCTTGACACCCGTGCTATACTGTCAGTGTACAGTCAGCACCAATCCGTATCATTTTTCAAGGAGGATTCATGTCTGCAAAGAAATGGTGCTATGCAAAACTCACCCCCTTCCTTACCGACCCCAACGGCATCAAGCGTTTCGACCTTGCCTGCGGCGCGCTGGTCGAGCCGACGGGCCAGCAAAGGAACCTGACCATCAACGGCTTCGACAGCCTGTGGACGGAAGTGCAGCACACCGACGGGAACGGGGCCGTCACCAGCGGCTGGGTCAACGACGCCTACCTGGAGGACTACGTCGAGCCGTTTCCGAACGCGGAGGTGGTCATCCCCAACCCCACGCCGGAGCTTCACGACGCGGCCCAATACATGCTGGTCGGCGGCAAACAGAAATTCAACCTGTGCGGGGAATTGTGCGTAGCCTTCATCGTCGGCGAGGACATCGACACGCTGCTCGAAAAATGGAGGACAGCCGCCCCGGGTTTCTACAACAGCATCCTGGCTGGCGACCGCGACAAACCCACCGGCCCGGAAGATATACGCAGCATCCTCAGCGCCTATGGGTACAGTTCCGACAACGGCCAACTGGTCAGTTTCAAGGCAGGCCTGACCGATCCGCTGGTCGGGTTCGAGCCGACCCAGGGGCGCATCGGCAGGCTGCTCGAAACGCATTACCTGGTGGCGCTGGTCACGATCAATTCGCACGGCAAACTGATCCGCAAGCCCGAAGACAGTTCGACCAAACGCGGGAAGAACCGTCCCGTGGTGGAAAAAGGCATCAGTCACTGGGTCGTCGTGGACAGGATCACGCCCAACGGCATCAATGCCGGCCGCGTCGAACTGTACAACCCCTTCCACAACCGCCGCCAGGAATACTCGTTCAATGAGTTCTACAAATCGTGCAGCAGCCCGGCCTGGTCGGGCTGGTGGGTCGAGCGCAACCACGTTGGTTAGCACAAAGGATGCAAACATGACTCAAAAATGGATCATCGATTACGGCCCCTTGCGCGCGGCCCCCAACGGCGGCAAACTCCTCGACCTGCCTGTGGGCGTCATCGTCACACCCACGGGCGGCGAGCAGACCCTGACCATCGGCGGGCACCCGACCCTGTGGGCCGAGATCGTCTTCGGCGGGCGGAACGGCTGGGTCAATGCGGCCTATCTCGAAGACTACCTGGAAAAATTCCCCACCGAGGTTTCGGTCACCGCCGCCACCCCCGACCCGAACGACGCGGCCCAATACATGATCGTGGAGGGCGACGTCAAGAACAACCTGTGCGGGCAGTTCTGCGTGGCCTTCATCGTGGGCGACTCCATCGACAACCTGCTGGTCAAGTGGAAACAGAATCTGCCCGACGCATACCAGGCCACCATTGGCGGCACCACCGACAAGGGCACGTGGCCCGGCGCGCTGGAGGCGATCCTGAAGTTGTACGGCAAACTGCCCGAGGACATCCTGCCGTTCAAGACCGGCCTGACCGACCCGCTCATCGGCTACCAGCCCTCGCCCGGGCGCTTCGCCAAAATGCTCCAGACTCACCAGCTGATCGCGGGCGTCAACATCGACGGCGACACCGGCCGCCTGCGCGGCTCGGGCGTGGGCCACTGGGTCGTGCTGGACAAGGTCACGCCTGTCGGCAGGAACGATGGCAACGGCGGCTGGGTCGAGTTATACAATCCCTTCCCCAACCGCCGCGAGGAATACTCCTACGACGAGTTCACCGCCTCCTGCGGCGGCGTGGACAATTGGGATGGGCGCTGGGTGCGAAGGAGCGTCCAGACGGCCCCGGGGTAATTGGTAATTGGTAATTGGCTGGGCGACTCGCGCGGGATGAGTCGCCCAGCTTTTTATTTCGGGACGATCATTTCCTTCGTCTCGATCACATCGGCCTGCAATTTGCCCGCCGAGAGTTCGCGCAGGTCGGATTGAAACGCATCGAAAGAGTCGACGGGGAATTGCAGCGTGAGCGTGATGTCGGCGGCGAAGTCCTCGCCCAGGATTTGTCCGCGCTGGCGGGCGGCCAGCAGGCGCACGCGCTCCAACAGGTTGTAGGGAATCGCCAGCAGCGCCAGGTGCGTCAGCACCAATTCCCCGCGCCCGACGGCGTTGACCACCATCTGCGCCGACTCGGTGTAGGCCTTGACCAGTCCGCCCGTGCCGAGCAGGGTGCCGCCAAAGTAGCGCGTGATGACCAGGGCCACATCGCCGAGTCCGCTGCCGCGCAGCACGGTCAGTGCGGGACGGCCCGAAGTCCCCGCGGGTTCGCCGTCGTCCGAGAAGTACTCGGTCACGGTATTGCCGCCGCCGATGATATAGGCTGGGACGTTATGCGAAGCATCGGCGAATTCCTTTTTGATGCGGGCCATGAAAGCGCGCGCCTCGTCGATGCTCAGGGCGGGAGCCAGTGTTGCGATGAAGCGCGAGTTGACCACCACATGCTCGCGGCGGATTTCAGACAAAGGGACGGAGTAGGTTTTGCTCATAAAATATCGGGAAATTATACCCAGCGCGGTCACAAATTGCGTTTTTTCCTAAACTGTCATTTCCTTCTGCGCCGCCGGATGAGCGTTACCACCAGGATCGCCAGCGCCAGCAGTCCGCCCAGGCCAATGATGCGATTGATTGTAATGATCGATGCGGCCGGTTCGGCTTCGAAGGTCAGGTGGACGGCGCGGTCGATGATGGAGCCGTCCTGCGCGCGCGCGGTGACGCTGACCTCCACGCTGTGGATGCCTGTCCCGCCTGGCTTCAGGGAAAGAATCGCGCTGTTATTCGCAACCTGCATCGTCAGCGTTTCGAGGTGGCCGTCGGGATGGCGCACCGCGGCCTGCGCCCCATCCAACAGAACTGGGATACCGTCCGCAGTCAACAGGGCGGAGATGGTCACGGGCTGGTTCACTTTGGGGGTGGTCACATCCAGCCTGGCCTGCAACTGTGCGCCGCCGTTGAACTGTGCGTTGATGGCAAAATCCGCGCCCTGGAGCGGCGTGGCGCCCGTGCTGTGCAGGGTGACAATCCACCTGCCTGGCTTGGGATTATTGAAACCATAACCAAGATAAATCATCGTCGAGGGATCGTCCACACGGATCATGCCGTTCTTCTGCGCGTCCAGTTGGATCGCATTGCCGCTCGCGCCGACCACGGTGATATCCAGCGAGCGCGAGCTGTCGTACAGGGCAAAGTTTGCCACGGTCACGTTCGGGTCGATGTTAATGACCACATCCTGCGTTTCGCCCGGGTTGACGTGTCCCGTATAGATTTTGGTGTATTGCTGGGAGGCTGGCGGGTTCGAACCTGGCGGCGGGTCGGCGGGCGACTCGAATTTTCCAGGCTGGGTTTGCAGGAGCGGCTTGACGAAACTCTCGAAAACCTCAGGCGAAGTGTTCAGTTCCGTGTGCAGCAGGGTAATCTCCTGCACGGGCATGGGGATGGCCCCGACGCTGTCCACCGTCACGACCAGGTCGGATGGGACAGGGGTGCAGGGAGACTGCACCGCATCCAGCAATTTTTTCCCAGCCAGGGCATGGAACGGCACCCCATGCCGATGCACGATCTGTTGATTGAAGACGCCCACCATGTAACTCGGCTCGATTTCGAGCGTGGCGGGCAGCATCAGTCCCAGCGCAGCGGGCAGGCTGGCGCAGCTCGACCCCGCCATGGGCGTGCCCAGGATCACCAGTTGCGCCACATCCACATCGGTCATGACGCGGTCGAGGTAGTAACGCGAGATCATCCCGCCCATGCTGTGTACCAGCAGGTCGACCTTCTCGGCGCCCGTGGCCTTCTGCACGTTATCGATATACGCGCCCAGGATGGCGGCGTTCTGCGCGATGGTATTCGTTCGCCTGGCGGGATCGGTCAAGCTGCCTGTGTCCAACACGCCAGGCACCTGTCCATCGCCCACCGCATAGCCATGCAGGCCCATCGAGGCCAGGTAGCCTTGCGCGCCGAGGTAGGCCAGCCAGGTGGTGTAATCGGCATTAAAGCCATGCACCATGACGACCGGGCGCGGGGCGACCGTCACGACCAGGCTGCCGTCCAGCAGCTGGCCGTTTCCGCGCGCGGCGACCGTCCGCTGGGGCTGGGGCGACCCGTCAGGATTCCAGTACCAACCCAGGGCGGGGAAAGGGTCGCTCTGACAGGCGCGATCGCCCTTTGGGATGGAGCAGGCGCCCACAGGCGCATCCACGCCCGGGAGCAGAAAATCCACCTGCATCCCGTCGACAGGCGCATCCAGCTCGATCTTCAGGCTCACCTGGTTCCCATCCACCAGCGCGGTGACGGGACGGTTGTTTTTATCCAACAAGGAAATGCGCGCGCCCACAGATTGGGCGCGCGCATCCGCTGGATCGAGGAGGGAAGCCGCAATCAATAAAATCACCAGTAATCTCTTCATTTGTTCTCCATTTATAAAATCAGTATCCGCCGCCTCGGCAGCCACTTCCTAAAGTCATGCGAGGTGGATTTCAGACATGAATACTCCGATATGAGAGTATAGACCTAAATGCATGGGATGGCAAGAATAAGCGCGTCGTTGCGAGGAGTTGCGTAACGGCAACGAGGCAACGACATAAAAAATCCCGCCTCTCTCGAAGCGGGACGCACTCTTTCCACTTTCCTCTTACTTCTCCCCACTCTCTACTCTCTTTTCTCTTCGCTCTATCCCCTGCTCAATAGCTCATCCGTCACCTGGTCGAGCCGCAGGCTGATCATCTGGCTGGCCGAGTCGCGGCCCATGGTGATGCCGTAGATCACGTCCGCGGCCTGCACGGTGTTGCGGTTGTGGGTGATGATGATGAACTGCGTGTCCTTGCTCAGGTCGACCAGCAGGTCGCGGAAGCGGCCAACGTTGGCCTCGTCGAGCATGGCGTCCACCTCGTCCATCACACAGACGGGGGTGGGCGACACCTTGAGCAGCGCGAAGACCAGCGCGATGGCGGTCAGGCTGCGCTCGCCGCCCGAGAGCAGGGCCAATCCCTGTTCGCGGCGGCCCGGCAGGCGCGCCTCGATCTCGATGCCCGTATCGACCAGGTTTTCGGGGTCGGTCAGCGCCAGGCGGGCGGAGCCGCCTCCGAACAGGCGCACGAAGGTCTCGCGGAACTGCTTGTCCACGGCGTCGAAGGTCTTCGAGAAGGCCTGCTTGGTCAGCTCGTCCAGTTCGGCCACCACCACCTTGAGGTCGGCCTGCGCCTTGCGCAAATCCTCGACCTGGGTCTTCATGAATTCGTAGCGCTCGGTCTCCGAGTCGAATTCCTTCTTGGCGTCCGGGTTGATGGCGCCCATGCGGCGCAGTTGCGCGCGCTGCTGGGTCAATTGTTCTTCCAATTCGGGCGAAAGCTCGGTGACGATGGGCAATTGCTCGACCATGCCGTCCAGCGGCAGCGGCACAGGGCCAGAGACGTCCGCGGCATATTCGAACATCACCAGGCCAAAGTCGTCTGTGATCTTCTGGCGCAGGTTTTCGAGCGCCTCCTGGCGGCGGGTCTGGTCGAGCTGCAACTGCCCGAACAGGCGCTCGGTATTGGACAGCGCGCGCTGGGCGGTGGATTCAGCCTCCTGCAAGCGCGCCTCCTGTTGTTCGGCGGTCTCGAGATCCTTCTCGGCAGGTTCGATGTGAACCATCATCTCTTCGATCTGCCCGTGCAGGCCAGCCTGGCGCTCGTGCAGATTCTTCTCTTCATCCTCAAGCCCCGTCAGCGAGGCGTCGATCTCGCCCTGGCGGCGGGTCAACTCGGATTGCCGCGCGGTCAGGCGCTCGGCCTCCTTCCTTCTTTCCTCTTTCCTCGCCCCCACCCCATTCCTGGATTGCTCCGCCACAGCCAGGCGCGTCGTCCAGTAGGCCACCTGCTGCTGGAGTTCATCCAACGCGACTTCGGCCAACTGGCCCGAGAGGGCGCGGGAGGCTTCGATGGCGTCTGCGGATTTGCGTTCCAGTTCCGCCTGGGATTCGATCAGATTCTGGCGGACGACCACCGCTTCCTGGACCTCGGCCTGCACCTGCTCGAGCTGCTTATTCTGCCACTCCAGCTGACGCCGCGTCGACTCGGCCTCCAGCCCGGCCTGTTGCTCGGTTTCCCGCGCATTGCCCAGCCTGACGCGCGCCTCGCGCACCTCGCTCTCGGCCTGGCCCAGCCCGTGACGGGCGGTCGCCAGTTGATTCGAGAGCATCTCGACGTTCTTGTTGGCCTCGTCGAGACGGGCGCGGAGTCCGCTCAGGGCCGATTCCAATTCCCGTTTTTGGCGGGGACGGCTCAAGGTCGAGGCGCGGTTGGTCTTGCCAGCCACGATGCGGCCGTCGCCGTGGAAAACTTCCCCGCGCAGGGTCACGACGCGCGCCTGGGTCGGCAATCCCGCCACGAGACGGCGCGCTGCGGCGCGGTCACGGGCGATCAGCGCCTGGCCCAACAGGACGGTCACGGCAGCGCGCAATTCCTCGGGCGCGTTGACCAGCTCCGCGGCGATACCGAGGCAGTCGGGATCGTTCGGGCGGATGAGGGACTGTCCCGCCACGAGGGCTTCCAGCGGCAGCAAGGCCGCGCGACCCGACTCGTCCGACTCGAGCAGGCTCAGGGCGTTCTCGCTCTGGCCCGCGTCCAGCAGCACGGCATCCACCGCGTCGCCCAGGGCGGCTGCGATGGCGGTTTCCAGTTCGGCGGGCACGTCCAGCGCGGCGCTCAAGGCCCCGCGCGCCCCCGTCAGCCTGGATTGGCGGGCGGCGTCCAGCAAAAAGCGCGCGCCGTCGGCATACCCCGCCAGCGATTGTTCGGCCTGGGCGAGCACGTCGAGCTGGGCGTGCAGGCGCGAGTGATCAGACTCGACGCGCGAACGGGTATCCAGCGCTTCGCGGCGCTCGACGTCCATGTCCTCAACGATGCGTTTCTTTTGTTCCAGGGTGGCTTCGGCCAGCTTCAATTCGGCCTCTGCGCGTTCGCGTTTGGCATGCACCGACTTGAGATGCTCCCCGGCCTTGCGGGCCGCGGCTTCGGCTGTGGCGATGCCCTGCTTGGTGGCATCGATCTTCTGCCCGAGCGTTTCGATGCGCGCCTTGAGTTCGTCCTGGCGGGCCTGGGCGCTGGTGCGCTGCGAGTTGAGTCTGTCGATCTCGCGGCGGGAGGCTTGCAGTTGTCCCTCCAGGGTCTGGCGGTCGGCCTGGCGGGTTTGCAGCGCCGTCCGCGCGGCGGCCAGTTGACCCTGGGCCTCGTCGTACTCGGCTTGCACGCGGCCCGTCTCGCCTTCGACCTCGGCCAGGCGTTCCTGCGCGATGCGCAGCTCGTCGGCCAGGCGTTCCCCGTCTGCCTGGGACGATCCCTGTGAAGCGGTCAAGGCGCGGCGGCGTTCTTCGAGCACGGCCAGTTCGCGGTTGATGGTCTCGCGCTGATTGTGCAATTCGGCGGACTGTCGGTGCCAGGCATTGAGTTGGGCGCGCAGCCCCGACAGGCGCTCGCGAAAGGTCATGTACTCGGACTGCGCCTGTTGATGCGCCGCGCGCGTCTCACGCAGGCGGGCCTCCTGCTGCCGCACAGTCTCGCGGATGTCCGAGAGGTCGCGCTGGGCGCGGTGCCAGTGATAGCCGTACCACTCGCGCAGGATGACCTTCAACGTGGCCTGGGCCTGGATGTATTCGATGGCGCGGCGCGCCTGGCGTTCGAGCGAGCGCAGGCGCGGTTCGAGTTCGGCCATGATGTCGAGCACGCGCTCCAGGTTGCGCTCGGTGTTGTCGAGGCGTTTGAGCGCCTCCTCACGGCGGGTGCGGTACAGGCCCACGCCCGCAGCTTCCTCGAACAGGCGGCGGCGCTCGTCGGCTTTGAGGGCCAGCGAGGCGTCGACCATGCCCTGGCCGAGGATGGTGTAGGTGCGTTCGCTCAAGCCTGCCTGGGCCAGCAGTTCGTTGATATCGCGCAGGCGCACGTGCTGTCCGTTGAGCATGTACTCGTTGCGTCCATCGCGGTAGGCGTGACGGGCCAGCGCCACCTCGGAAAATTCGACGGGCAGCCAGTGGTCGGTGTTGTCGAAGGTGATGATGGCCTGGGCCATGCCCGCGCGCGGGCGGTGCTCGGAGCCTGCGAAGATCATATCCTCGGTCTTCTTGCCGCGCAGCAGGCCGTAGGATTGCTCGCCCAACACCCAGCGCAGCGCATCGGCAATGTTCGACTTGCCCGAGCCGTTCGGCCCGACAATGGCGGTAATTCCGCCCGCGAATTCGAAGACGGTGCGGGAGGCGAATGTTTTGTAACCTTGCAGTTCGAGTGATTTTAGGCGTAGAGGCATGAGGGTTTCAATTTACGATTTGCGATTTACGATTGCGATTTGCGGCCCAGTTTGATCAGGGCGTCTTCGGCGGCGGCGCGTTCGGCGGCCTGCTTGCTCGTGCCGCTGCCCTGCCCGAGAACGCGGTCGCCGATGCTGACTTGCACGGTGTAGATTTTGGCATGGTCGGGGCCGCTGGAGGAAGCGACCTTGTAGCGCGGGGTGCCCATTTTCTCGGCCTGGGTCCATTCCTGGAATTCGCTCTTCGGGTCTTCCAGGCTGGTCAGGATCTTTTCCTGCACCCCATCCAACAACGGGTGAACGAATTCCTTCACTTCTTCGAGGCCCGCCTCCAGGAACAAGGCGCCGATCAGCGCCTCGAAGGTGGAGCCGAGCAGCCCGTCGCGGTCGCGGCCACCCGAGTTAAGCTCCCCGCGCCCCAGGCGCATGGCGCGTCCCAGGTCGAATTCGCGGGCAAAGACGGCCAACTGCTCGTTGCACACGTACGCCGAGCGCACCTTGGTCAGGTCGCCCTCGGGCATTTCGGGAAAACGATGGTACACCCAGGCGCCGACAATGAAATCCAGCACGGCATCGCCGAGGAACTCCAGGCGCTCGTTATCCTCCTGTGCGTCGGGATGCTCGTTGACGTAGGAACGATGCGTCAGGGCGCGCGTCAAGAGCGCCAGCCCGGCAAAGGACAGACCCAGCCTGTTGGCCAGGTCGGACGCGGATTCAACCTCCCGCGGCTCGAAATTGGAATTCACGGGAACCTCCCAGGAACTCAGGGAGCGCCAGGACCCCTCCCCTTGCAATCGACGGGTGCTTGCGTTCCATCAGTTCCAAATAAAGTTTTTGCGCCCACCCCGCGGAGTGCGGACCTCAGTCCGCAATTGCGGGTTGATACTCACACTCCAGATCAGCGGACAGGCGTTTTGCGTCCCCGATTGTAACCCGATTTACACAGGACGGGCGCAGGGTCGGGATTTTTTAAGATACAATCGGGCAAAGCAAGCAAGGAGAACCGCATGACCGAAATCAGCAACGAGACCCGCTTTTTGCACGCCGTCGAAATGGGGTTGGGGGCCTGGCAATGGGGCGACCGCGTGATGTGGCAGTATGGACGCACCCATTCCGACGAAGACATCCAAAAGGCCTTCGAGGCCTCGCTCCAGGAAGGCATTCGCTTCATCGACACCGCCGAGGTGTACGGCTCGGGCCGCTCCGAGCGCATGTTGGGCCAATTCCTGAAGGCCACCGACCAGCCCGTGCTGGTGGCCACCAAGTTCTTCCCCATGCCCTGGCGGCTGACGAAAAACACCGTTCCCACGGCCCTCAGACACAGCCTGGAACGCATCGGCGCCGACAGCGTGGACTTGTACCAGGTACACTGGCCCTCCCCGCTGCTCAGCGTGGACAGGATGATGGAAGGCATGTCCATCTGTGTGGAAAAAGGCTGGACGCGCACCGTTGGCGTTTCGAATTTCAACGCCACCCAGATGATGACCGCCTACTCGGCCCTGGCCAGGCACAACATCCCGCTGGCCTCCAACCAGGTGCATTACAGCCTGCTGCGCCGCGACGTGGAAAAGAACGGGCTGCTGGCACGCTGCCAGGAATTGGGCGTGCGCCTGGTCGCCTACTCCCCGCTCGAAATGGGCCTGTTATCGGGCAAATACTCCGCCGAAAATCCGCCTGCCGGCGCGCGCGGGGCACAGTATGCAAGCCTCCTCAAGAAACTCCCACCCCTGCTGCGGGTAATGACGACCATCGGCCAGGACCACGGCGGCAAGTCCAACGCCCAGGTGGCGCTCAACTGGACGATCTGCAAAGGCACCCTGCCCATCCCCGGCGCGAAGAACGAGACCCAGGCCCTGCAAAACGCGGGCGCCCTCGGCTGGCGTCTCACCGACGAGGAAGTCGCGCGGCTGGACGAGATGAGCGACGAGGTGTTGAAGCCGTAGTTGGGTTGTTCCCGTATAAACTTTCTCATGACAAAGCCAACACAGCCCTCTCTAATAAATGGTATTAGTATTCATTATGGCACAAGCTATGACGAGTTATGTGAGTATTTAAAGACTCCTGGGCCACTTGCTTGGGCGTCTTTTCGAGCATTAAGTCATCTGGGAACGTCAGTTTCGCTAAAGAAACTTATAGAACTTTCTCAATCCGATGATTGGCGATTTCGCAGAAGCGCGGTGGAAGCCATAGCTTATCACCCTTACGCAGGAGAGTCTGTCGAAACAATAGGCAAGGCATTGAGTGATCCTTCAGAATACGTTGTTCGAGCTGCTTGCGAAGTAATTGCTAAATTAAAATTCGCTACCTTGCATGACAATGTGCTATATCTTCTAACTTCTAACAACCCAAAGACAAGAGAATATGCTGTCAAAACGCTGAGTGAAATATGGCAAATGAAAGATTTCGACAAAGTTTACAGCATCTTCGTAACAGATAAAATTCAGGAAGTCCGAAATGCCGCTGCTTGGGCACTACATGGTCATGCGACCAACGATAACTGGCTCAAACTATTTGAAGTTTGGTGGCAAGATTCTTTGGTTCGTCATCGAAAATGGTCTTGCGAATTGGCATCAGCATTTGGTGTAAGTCAGGTTAAGAAAGAACTTGAAAAATTAACCTTTGATAAAGACGGTCATGTTCGAAAAGCAGCGATTAAGGCATTGAATTTTTTGCAAACGTAAAGCAACCCAACTTTGCATGCACTGGACAAGAATGGAGCGATGGATCATCCATCTGCGCGGCTGGCGTCTCACCGACAAGGAAGTGGCGCGATTGGACGAGATGAGCGATGAGGTGTTGAAGCCGTAGTTGGGCGGCTTATCTTGCTTCGCAGGACATAACATGAATTTATATGTGGCCAAGGTGATTGAAAAAATTGGTAATGACCCGGGCATTATAAACAGTCTTAGGGTTGGTGTATTCAGGGTCGAAAATAACCACGAAGAGCAAATTGGAGAATATGTAAGAAACTATTCCACGCTATTCAAGACTTTCTTCCCGTTTCGCAAAAACGGAACAGACTATGCTCTTTATTCACCAAACTACACGGCGACCCGAGTCATGGAACTTCCATCATGCCGTGATATTGGTGGTGAAGAGCCGAGTGGAGGAGGATTTTGTCCAGTCGAATTCTATGTTCCATCCTATATCGAAAAGGAATTCATTGACACAACTGGGCAGATCCATCGCTATCGGCGCAATGAACCAGACCAAGAAAGCTTCGTGCCTTATGAGAAAAATGGTTTCCGTACCTACCCAATAGGATCTCTTGCTTATTATTCGTTTGGTTTCGTTGCTGGATGTATATGGGGAGATGACAGCTCATGGAAAATTCAGTATCTTGATTTAGCGAAGGTTGAAAACGGACTTATCAGGCGAGAGGAGAGATTTGGGTATATCGCTTTGCCAAACGCGCTAGATCTCAAGCAAGCAATTAACTTGTATGATTATCTATATGATCCAAATGAAGATGATGCCTATCGTGTCACAATAGCAATTCAGAAACAATTTGATTTGCGAACAGGAAAAATGCTTGATGAGTGATAATCTATTAATCGACAAGCATCAAAACGGCTAGATACCAACCCTACGTTTACCTTAAAAAAGCCCCGAGCCAATTGACGCGGGACTTTTTATTCTCTATAATCCATGTAAGCGCTTTCAGGAAAAACCTGCCCCATGAATATCCCCAACCGCCCCGCCACCATTGCCGATGTCGCCCGAGAGGCTGGCGTCTCCATTGCCACGGTCAGCCGCGTGCTGAACGGAACCACGCGCGTCATCCCCGAGACGTCGGAGCGGGTGCAGGACGCCATCCGCGCGCTGAACTATGTCCCGCGCGCGGCCGCGCGCGTGCTGGCCAGCCGACGGACGAATACCCTTGGCCTGCTGCTGCCCGAGATCAGCGGCGCGTTCTTCTCGCCCATGCTGCGCGGCATCGAAGCGGCGGCGCGGGAAGCGGGCTTCGATCTGCTGATCCACACCACGGGCGAGCCTCGACACGCCCTGCCGCACGCGCGGCTTCCGCTCGGCGAGCACAACACCGACGGCCTGCTGGCCTTCACGGCCAGCCTCGAAAACGTGGAGATCACCCGCCTGTATTCCATTGGCCTGCCGCTGGTGCTGATGCACCAGACGGTCGCAGGCTGTGAAATTCCCACCATCACCATCGAAAACAAGAGCGGCGCGGCGCGCATCGTAGCGCACCTGATCGAAGCGCATGGGCGGCGGCGTATCGTATTTCTGCGCGGCCCCGAAAGTCACGAAGACTCGGCCTGGCGCGAGCGCGGATACTGCGAGGCGCTCGAAACGCACGGCCTGCAAGTCGACCCTGCGTTGATCGCCCTGGGCGGCTTCCAGCGTGAGACGGCCCAGGCCGCCATCCAGGATCTGCTGGCGCGGGGCGTGGACTTCGACGCCGTCTTCAGCGGGGACGACGAGGCCGCCCTGGGGGTGTTGACCGCGCTCCAGGCAGCGGGAGTCACCGTCCCCCAGGAGGTGTCCGTGGTCGGCTTCGATGACATCCCCTTCGCCCCCTTCCTCTCGCCGCCGCTGACGACCGTCCGCGCGCCCATCGAGCAGGTCGGAAGCGAGGCGGTCAAGCAGATGGTGCGCCTGATCCGCGGCGAGCAAGCCGACCTGTTGACCCTGCTGCCTACCGAAATGGTTATCCGCAATTCCTGCGGCTGCACATAAAAATCCATTCTTTGAGGTTCCGACTGTCATGAACATCTACAAGTTTCCACACAATTTCCTCTGGGGCGCAGCTTCGGCCGCGTATCAAATCGAAGGCGCCTGGAACGAAGACGGCAAGGGCGAGTCGATTTGGGATCGCTACAGCCACACGCCTGGGAAAATTTCCGACGGCCAGACGGGCGACGTGGCCTGTGACCATTACCACCGCTACGAGGAGGATGTCGCGCTCATGCGCCGCCTCGGCCTCAAGGGCTATCGCTTCTCGGTCTCGTGGCCGCGCGTGCTCCCGCTGGGACGGGGACGCATCAACCCGCAGGGACTCGACTTCTACGACCGCCTCGTGGATTCGCTGTGCGCCGCCAACATCGAACCCTACCTGACCCTTTATCACTGGGATCTGCCGCAGGCCCTGCAAGACAAGGGCGGCTGGACGGAGCGCAACACCTGCTACGCCTTCGCCGATTACGCCGCGCTGATGGTCAAGCGCCTCGGCGACCGCGTCCAGAACTGGACAACCTTCAACGAGCCCAGCGTGGTGGCCTTTGTTGGCAACCTGTTCGGCGAGCACGCGCCAGGCTTGCAGGATCCCAAAACCGCCTACCAGGTGGCGCATCACCTGTTGCTCGCGCACGGACTGGCGGCGCAAACCATCCGCGCCGTGAATCCCGCCGTCAACGTGGGCATCGTCCTGAACCTGTGGCCCGCCGAGCCTGAAACGGATTCCCCCGAGGATGCGTCCGCTGCGAAGGCCTACTGGGAGCAGCACGAAACCCTCTTCCTGGAGCCGCTCTTCAAGGGACATTATCCGCTCGCCGCGTATGAACTGGCAGGCGAAAACATGCCCGTCATCCACGACGGCGACCTGGCGCTGATCGCGCAAAAGCTGGATTTCGTGGGCATCAACTTTTATTCGCGCAGCGTGGTCAACGCCCAGGGCCGCGTCGACTCTGTGCCTGGCTCGGAATACACCGAGATGAACTGGGAGGTCTGCGCGCCCGCGATGCGCCGCCTGCTGGTCAAGATCAACCAGGAATACAAACTGCCGCCCATCTACATCACAGAGAATGGCGCCGCCTTCCAGGACGAGGTCAGCGCGGATGGCAAAATCCACGACCCGCGCCGACTGGATTATCTCAAGCAGCACTTCCTCCAAACCCGCCTGGCCATGCAGGACGGCGTGGATGTGCGCGGCTACTTCGTCTGGTCGCTGACCGACAACTTCGAATGGGCGCACGGCAACACCAAGCGCTTCGGCCTGATCCGCATGGACTATGAGACTCTGCAGCGCACGATCAAGGACTCGGGCGAGTGGTACGCCGAGGTCATCCGCGCGAACCAGATCCAGGATTGAGGTGAAGAAAGCATGTATCACAAGCAACGCTGGACGCCCGCCAAGGTCAAGGCGCGCCTCGAACT
>JBMOMS010000099.1:0-1706 GCA_049324895.1 Chloroflexota bacterium | reverse complement strand
CTCGGCCAGACCCGCCGCAAATCGGAGCGCACCTTCCACACCGTGATGCGCCTGATGGAGCAGTTCCCCGATTATCACTTCTCGCAGAGCCAGCCGCAGCTATATCAATTCATGAAAGAGGAGCAGCCCGCGCTGTTCGAAGCCATCCAGCAAAAGGTCAAAGAGGGACGCTGGGAGCCGATGGGCGGCATGTGGGTCGAAGCGGATTGCAACCTGAGCGGCGCGGAATCCCTCGCGCGTCAGTTCCTGCTGGGCCGCAGCTTCTTCCGCGAGCATTTTGGCAGGGATGCCGAGACGCCCGTGCTGTGGCTGCCCGATGTCTTCGGCTACGCCTGGGCGCTGCCGCAGCTCATCCAGCAGGCGGGCCTCAAATACTTCATGACCATCAAGATCGGCTGGAGCCAGTACAACCGCCTGCCCTATGACACCTTCCTGTGGCAGGGCATTGACGGCACGCAGATCCTGACCCACTTCAGCACGGTCAAGGAAGTGGGCAGTCCCTTCGCCAGCACCTACAACTCGATGGCCAATGTCACCGAGGCGCTCGGCACCTGGCAAAACTTCCAACAGAAGGAACTGCAAAATGATTTGCTGATGGCCTACGGTTTCGGCGACGGCGGCGGCGGCCCCACGCGCGAGATGCTCGAAAACATCGAAGCCATGAAGAGTTTCCCTGCCCTGCCGCAGGTCAAGCAATCCAGCGTTAGACAATTCTTCGAATCCATCGCGCCGCTGACCGCAGACAAGATGATGCCCGTCTGGAACGGCGAGCTATATCTCGAATATCATCGCGGCACCTACACCACCCAGGCCCGCAACAAACGCGCCAACCGCAAGAGCGAATTCCTCCTGCACGACGCCGAGTTCATCTCCACCTATGCCTCGCTTATCGCTAATCACCAATATCCAATTACCAATTACCAACAAGCCTGGCAAACCATCTGCCTCAACCAATTCCATGACATCATCCCTGGCTCGAGCATCGGCCCCGTCTACGAAGAGTCACAGGCGCAATATGCCGAGCTGACAAAGAACGTGACCCAACTCCGCGACGAGGCCCTGGAAGCCATCGCCCAAACTTTGGATGGGGATGTGCTACTGGTCAACCCGACTTCGTTTACGCAACGGGCCTTGGTCTTCATCCCAGGCGACGCCTCCGCCTTCACCCGCGACGGGGGGCCTGTTCCCGTTCAACCAGCGGATTCTGGCCTGTGGGTGGATGCGGGCGAGCTGGCGCCGTACAGTGTCATTGCGCTCAGTCAAACGTCGAAGGTCGAAGGTCAGGCGGAAATCACGGTCGACGGTCAACCGTCCACGGTCGTTCTCGAAAATGATTTCATCCGCGCCGAGTTCAATGAGGCGGGTGACTTGATCCGCATCTTCGACAAAAAAGCCCAACGCGAAGTATTGGCAGAAGGCGCGACCGCCAATCAATTCCAGCTCTACGAAGACCGCCCGATGAACTTCGACGCCTGGGACATCGACGCCTACTACGATGACCGCACTTGGCTGGCCGAACCCGCCTCGTCCATCGCGTGGATCGAGTGCGGCCCGCTGCGCCAGACGGTTGAGATCAAGCGCAAGGCTTTGCACAGTGAGATCGTCCAGCGCATTTCGCTAAGTCACCATTCGCCGCGCCTCGACTTCGACACGACCGTCAACTGGATGGAACGCAACACCATGCTCAAGGTGGCCTTCCCCCTGGA
>JBMOMS010000098.1:0-17151 GCA_049324895.1 Chloroflexota bacterium | reverse complement strand
CCGCAATGTTTTTGCAAGATTTCTAATGTATAATTTTGACATGCTCGCGGTTTCATTTTGGGCCGACGCCCGGCCTGTGCAAACCCGCCCCCCCTAGCCTGCTTCATTGGAGAGACCGAATTGACAGAGTATGCTGATCTCGAACTGGGCCTGCACCGGCGCGAAGCAGGCACGTTCACGGTGGAAATGCGGTACAGCCAGCCCGACAGCGATGCGGACATCCGCATTGGGCAGGCGCGCCCGGTGGCCGCGCAATTCGATTTTCAGGAACTCCAGCTCAAAAGCCCCGACCCGGCCGCCTACGGCGCGCTCCTGACGCGCAGCCTGTTCGCCGACCCCAACCTGCTCTCGGCCTTCTCGCAGGCCCGCGCCAGCGCCCAGACCGCCCAGTCGCCCCTGCGCATTCGTCTGGCCATCGGACCCAGCGCGCCTGAATTGAACAACCTCTTCTGGGAGACCCTGCGCGACCCCGCCGACGAAAAGGCCACCCTCTTCACCGGGGAACAGGTTTTCTTCTCCCGCTACCTCAGCAGTTCGGATTGGCGCCCGGTCAGGCTGCGCTCGAAGGGCAGCCTCAAAGCCCTGGCGGCGGTGGCCAACCCCTCCGGCCTCGGCCAGTACTCGCTGGCCGCCGTCGACCTGCCGGGCGAGATGGCCCGCGCCCAGGCCGCGCTCCAGGACATTCCCGTCGACGGCCTGCCCTCCCAGCCCGGGCAGCGCTGCACCCTGCAAGGCATCGTCGACCGCCTGCGCGAGGGATACGACATCCTCTACCTGGCCGCGCACGGCGCCTTCATAAAGGAAGAACCCTGGCTGTGGCTGGAGGATGAGACCGGCGGTGTGGCGCGCGTCTCGGGCTATGACCTGGCCGCCCGCATCCGCGAGTTGGATCACCAGCCGCGCCTGGTGGTGCTGGCCTCCTGCCAGAGCGCCGGTCAGGGCGCGGGCGCCGCGCTGCAGGCCCTCGGTCCGCGCCTGGCCGAGGGCGGGGTGCCCGCCGTCATCGCCATGCAGGGCGCCGTCAGCATGGACACCGTCGCCCGCTTCATGCCGGCCTTCTTCACCGAACTGCAAAAGGATGGCCAGGCCGACCGCGCCATGTCGGTGGCGCGCGGCGCGGTGCGGGACGCCTCCGATTTCTGGATGCCCGTCCTGTTCACGCGGCTGCGCAGTGGGCGCATCTGGTACACGCCCGGTTTCGGCGAGGAAAACGACTTCAAGAAATGGCCCTCCCTGCTCACCAGCCTGCAGGCGGGCAAATGCACCCCCATCATCGGCGCCGGCCTGTACGAACCCCTGCTGGGTTCCTGGCGCGACCTGGCCCTCAGCCTGGCCGAAAAATACCGCTACCCCCTCTCCAACTTCTTCCGTGACGCCCTGCCGCAGGTCACGCAATTCCTCTCGGTCGACCAATCGACCGCCACCCTGCTGCTCGAATTGGAAAACGTCATCCGCCAGCGTCTCCAGGCCCGCCAGGCCGCCGACCTGCCCGAGGCCCTTCAGGATGCCCAGGCCCCGGCCCTGGACTTGATCTCCTTCAGCGGGCGCAAACTGCGCGCGGTCGACGAACTGGAACAACACCGCGTGCTGGCGGGATTGAAACTGCCCATTTACATCACCACCAACTACGACAACCTGATGACCGATGCGCTCCAGGAGGCGGGCGCCGACCCGCAGATGGTCATCTGCCCGTGGAGCGAACGCTTCCAATCCCCCTCCATCTACGACCACGAACCCGACTACCGTCCCAGCCCCCAGCGGCCCCTCGTCTATCACCTCTTCGGCCATTTCAGCCTGTCCGACTCGATGGTCCTGACCGAGGACGATTACTTCGAATTCCTGATCGGCGTCACCAGCAACAAGGACCTCATCCCCAGCGTGGTGCGCCGCGCCCTGACCGACACCGCCCTGATGTTCCTCGGCTTTCAACTGGACGACTGGGCCTTCCGCATCTTCTTCCGCTCCATTATGGATTTGCAGGGCGGCGGGCGCCGCGGCAAGTATGCCCACATTGCCGTGCAGGTCGACCCGGACGAGATGCGCAACTACGATCCGCGCCGCGCGCGCGAATACCTTGAGGACTACTTCCAGGACGACGACATCAGCATCTATTGGGGCCAGTCGGTGGATTTCATCCGCGAGCTTGTGGCGCAGCGGGCTGCGGCTGGAAAGGAGAGTTGAGCATGGCCCAGAAGAACCCGCGTCCCGGCGCCAATCCCTACGTGGGACCGCGCGCCTTCATCACCGGCGAGACCCTCTATGGGCGTTCGCGCGAAGGCGCCGAACTGCTCGACCTGTTGATCGCCGAACGCATCGCCCTGCTGCACTCCCCCTCCGGGGCCGGCAAAAGCTCGCTGGTCAACGCCAGCGTCATCCCGCAGATGCGCGAGCAGGGTTTCTGGACCCTGCGCACCGCGCGGGTAAACATTGACCCGCCTGCGGGCTGGGCCGACCGGCCCGGTTTCAACCGCTACGTCCTGAGCGTGCTGCGCTCCTTCGAAGCCGAGTTTCCCACCCGTCAGCAGCACTCCCTGGAGGAACTGGCCGGCATGACCCTGCCGCAGTACATGCAGTCCTATCCCGCGCGCGGCGCACAGCACCTCAAGGATTTCGACCCGCACGCCTCCCTCTTCATCGTCTTCGACCAGTTCGAGGAACTGGTGCGCCTCGACGCCGTCGACCGTGACGCCAAACTGGAATTCTTCAGCCAGGCCGGCGAAGCCCTGCGCGACCGCAACCTGTGGGCCTTGTTCGTCCTGCGCGAAGATTACCTGGCCGCCATCGAACCGTTTACGCGCCCCATCCCCAATCGCCTGAGCGTCACCTACCGCCTCGATTTTCTGGATGCCCGTTCGGCCATCGAAGCCATCCAAAACCCCGCCCACGACAGCGGCGTGGATTTCGAAGACGCCGCCGCCGTGCGCCTGGTGGACGACCTGCGCCGCATCCGCGTACAGCAAACCGACGGCACGGCCCTGGAACAGTTGGGCTTGTACGTCGAGCCGGTGCAGCTGCAGGTGGTCTGCCGCCGCCTGTGGGGCGCGCTGGGGGGGCGCAAGGTCCTGACGGTGGAGGATGTCGCCAAGGCTGGCAACATCGACGACGCCCTCGGCGATTATTACGCCTTCCACATCGGCAGCGTGGCCGCCACCTCGGGCGTGAGCGAACGCCAGGTGCGCGAATGGTTCGACCGCAAGCTCATCACCGTCAAAGGCATCCGCGGCCAGGTGCTCATGGAACCCGAGGCCAGCGGCGGGCTTCCCAACCGCGCCATCAAATTGCTTCAGGAAGCCTACCTCATTCGCGCCGATAAACGCGGCAATGCCACCTGGTTCGAGTTGTCTCATGACCGCCTGACCCGTCCCATTCGCCGCAACAATGCCGCCTGGTTCATCGATAACCTCAACGTCTTCCAGCGCCAGGCCGACTTGTGGAACAACCAGGGCCGCCCCGATTCCCTCCTGCTGCGCGGCGATGCCTACGTCGACGCCGCCGAGTGGGCCAAAGCTCACGCCGACAGCCTCCAGCCCGCCGAACAGGAATTCCTGGAGGCCTGCCGGGCCGGCTACCAGAACAACCAGCGCGAACGCCGCACGAACCAGTTGATTCGTTGGGCGGCGCTGCTCATGGCCGTCCTGACCGTGGCCGCCATCTACTTCTTCTACCAGGCCCAGGCCGAGGCCGAGCGCGCCACCCGCCAGGAAGCCATTGCCAACCAGGAGGCGGAACGCGCCAACCGGCAGGAAGACAGGGCCAGGGAGCAGGAGGCCATCGCCAGGGAACAGGAAGCCCTGGCCCGCCAGAAGGAACAGATGGCCAACGTCAACCTGCAAATCGCGCAGGTGCGCGAGCTGGCCGCCAAATCGGTCAGCAGCCTGGCGGTCGACCCCGAGTTGAGCATTCGCCTGGCCTTGCAGGCCATTCAGGGCGTCGACCTGACGCAGCCCGAAATGGAAAGCTCCATCAACCAGGTGGAGGACGCCCTGCGCCAGGCCCTGCCGGCCCTGCGCGCCGAACATGTCCTGCGCGACCCGCTCCTCTCCGGCGCCGAATCCTTCAGCCACGCCGGCGCGGCCTGGAGCGTTTCCTTCAGCCCGAGCGGCCAGCGCGTCGCCTCGGTGGGCCTGGACGGTTCCCTCAAGGTTTGGGACACCATCACCGGCCGCCTGCTCAAGACCGTCAGCGTGCTTGCGCCCGCCCCCGATCATTTCGGGGCAACCAGCGCTGCCTTCAGCCCCAATGGCAGGCAGTTGGCGGTTGCCACCGGCGACGGGCGCGTCCTGCTGTTCGATTCCTCCACCTGGGAGCAGGTCGACGCGCGCCAGATGCAGGCAGGCCCCATTTGGGGGCTGGCCTTCAGCCCCGATGGCGCCCTGCTCATCAGCAGCGGCCAAGAGGGCGCGCAGGTGTGGAATTTATCCGATCAAACCGTGCAGTTTTTGCTGGATGGACACAACGGCGAGGTTGGGGCCGTGGCCTTCAGCCCCGACGGCACGCGCATCGCCACGGCCGGGGCCGACGGCCTGGTCATCCTGTGGGATGCCGGCACCCGCCGCCCGCTCCAGCGCCTGGCGGGACACACCGGCCAAGTCAGCAGCCTGGCCTTCAGCCCGGATGGCAAACGCCTGGCGACGGCCGGCGAGGACCGCACCATCCTGCTGTGGGATATCAGCCTGCCCGCCGTCCCGCAGGCGCTGGCGATCAACGGCCACCGCGATTGGATCCATGCCGTGGCCTTCACCCGCGACGGCGCCAGCCTCATCTCTGCCAGCGCCGACCGCACCGTCCGCCTTTGGGATACCACCTACGGACGCCCGGGCCTGGTGCTGCTTGGGCACCAGGACCAGGTCTACGGCCTGGCCGTCAGCCCGGACGGAAAACGCATCGCCACCGCCGGCCAGGACCATACCGCCCGCGTGTGGAACATCTCGCCCGAAGGCAGCCGCGAACTGGTCACCTTCGATCATCATGCCCCCGTATATGCCATTGCCGTCAGTCCGGATGGAGGGAAACTGGTCAGCGCGGGCGGCGATCACCTGCTGCGCGTGTGGGATGTCGTCTTGCGGCGCATGACCACCGCCCTGGCGGGTCACAGCGACATCGTCGAGGGGGTGGCCTTCAGCCCCGATGGAACGCGCATTGTCTCTGCCAGCCGCGACGGCACGGCCCGCATCTGGGACGCGGCCGCCGGCGGCGAACTGTTCGTCTTCCGCGGGAACGGCGGGCCTTTGTCTGCCGTTCAATTCAGCCCGGACGGACAGCGCGTGGCCAGCGGCGGCGCAGACGGTCTCATCAAAATATGGGACGTGGCGACGGGAGCCGTGCTGCTCGACCTGCCTTCCGAATGGGGCGCGCTCCATGCGCTCGAATTCAGCCCGCATGGCCTCCTCCTGGCGGCGGGATACGAGGAGCATATCGTCGCCTTGTGGGACGCGCGGGACGGGGCGCTCCTGTCCGTCCTCGACGGGCATACCGACGTCGTGCGAACCGTGACCTTCGACCCGAACAGCCAATGGCTGGCCTCCAGCGGCGACGACGGCAGCATCATCCTGTGGGATATGGACCCGGCCCGCTGGGGCCAGTCGCAGGCCGCCATGCGTGGGCGCGGCGATACCATCTTCAGCCTGGCCTTCAACGCCGATGGGAAATTCCTGTACAGCGGCGGGGCCGACGGCATCGGCATCCTGTGGAACCTGGAGGACCGCACCACCGAATTCCAGACCTATGGCCACACCGACCAGGTCTACGCGGTGGCCTTCCACCCGAACGGCCAGCACCTGTACAGCGCCGGGCGCGACGGCACCCTGCGCACCTTTGTCTTTGGGCTGGAGGAATTGCTCACCCTGGCCGGACAGCGCACCACCCGCGAGTTCTCCGAGGAGGAGTGCCGCGAGTACCTGAACGCCGCCTGCCCGAGCGACTCGGGCGCGCAGCCCGCCAGCCCGCCCAGCCCGGCCTTGGTTCAGCTCAGGACGCCGTCGGACATGCCCGCCGTCCCCGGCAGCCAGATGAGCGATGCCGATTCCTCCACCTTTGCCAGCGAATTGCGCGCCCCCGGCGGCGACGATTTCGATATCAACCTGTTCGAGCGCCCCTTCAACGGCGGCGAGATGAACATCTACTACCCCGACGTGGACATCATCCGCGCCGCCGCCGCGGAGGACCGCACCTGGCTGTATTTCGGCATTACCCTGGCCGGGCCGCGCGGCGACGGCTTGTACGGCAATTACGGCATCGAACTGGACCTGGATGTGGACGGGCGCGGCGACTACTTCATCTCCACCCTGACCCCCGGCCGCGAATGGTCGACCAGCGGCGTGCGCATCTGGTTCGACAGGAATGGCGATGTCGGCAACTCCCTGCCTTACGTGTCCGACCTGCCGAAAGTTGGGGATGGGTACGAAGCGCTGCTCTTCGACCAGGGTAACGGCGATGCGCCCGACCTGGCCTGGGCGCGCATCGACCCCCTCGACCCCAACCGCGTGCAGATCGCGCTGATGCGCAGCGTCATCGCCGGCGACCCGGTCTATGCCTGGCTGGCCTGGGCCGGCCGCGACCCATTCAAGCCGGCCTGGTTCGATTACAACGACTACTTTACCTTCGAACAAGCCGGGTCGCCGCTCAAGACCCTGCCCCGTTATTACCCGCTCAAGGACCTGGCCGGTGTCGATAATACCTGCCGCGCCCCGGTGGGATTTACCGCCTTTGGGCAGGCGGTTTACTGCCAGTCTGACCGCGCCAGGAACGATAACTAGATTTCCCCCTTGATTCACGGAGGCGATGAATGAGTGAGGAACTGTATTTCAACGGCATCGATGCGGCCACGGGCAAATACCTCATCCCGTCCGCGTCGCCCGACATTCTGGCGTCCGCCATCCGGGGCCAGCCGCCCAACGCCGACGAGGCCCAGGCCTTGAAGGAGTGGTGGATCAAATACGCCGAGACCAACCCGCAGAAGATTGTGGACATGCTTGCAAAGGAGGGCACGGACTACCATGACCTGTCCTCCGCCGGCTGGGGCGTGATCTTTCCGCACAACGCCGACCCTGCCATTGTCAAGGCGCTGCGCCCGCTGCTCGACTGGCGCAAGTCCCAGGCGGGCAGGCGCTACCACGAATACACCGGCGGCGACGGCTACCGCTTCGAGCCGAACGGGAAATATGACAGCAAGGACGAATGGCTGAGCCGCCATAAGGCCGCGCCAGGCCCCGTCGACCCTGAGGTGGTGCCCTACTACCTGCTGCTGGTGGGCGACCCCGAGCAAATCCCCTATTCCTTCCAGACCCAGTTGGATGTGCAATACGCGGTCGGCAGGCTCCACTTCGACACCCCTGCGGAATATTGGAATTACGCCAACAGCGTGGTCAGCGCCGAAAAGAAGCGCCTGGCGCTGGGCCGCACAGCCGCCTTCTTTGGCGTATCCAACCCCGACGACCCCGCCACCCGGATGAGCGCCGAATCCCTGGTCAAACCGCTGGCGGCCCATTTCAAGCAGCAAAACGGCTGGAAGATTGCTTCGGCCACCGGCGCTCAGGCCGATAAGCCTGGGCTGGCCCGGCTGCTGGGCGGGCAGGATACGCCTGCGTTGCTCTTCACTGCCAGCCACGGCATGGGCTTTCCCAACGGCCACCCGTTGCAGTTGCGCGACCAGGGCGCCCTGTTGTGCCAGGATTGGCCCGGCCCAAAGGCGTGGGACGGCCCCATCGGCAGGGATTTCTACTTTGCCGCCGACGACCTGGGGGATGAGGCCAACGTCTTCGGCCTGGTGGCCTTCTTCTTCGCATGTTACGGCGCGGGCACACCCAGGCTGGACGATTTCTCGAAGCAGGCCTTCAAGCAGCGCGGCGAGATTGCCCCCAGGAATTTCCTCGCCCGCCTGCCGCAGCGCATGTTGTCACACCCCAACGGCGGGGCGCTGGCCGTCGTCGGCCATGTGGAGCGCGCCTGGAGTTATTCCTTTGTGTGGGGCCAGGCCGGCCCGCAGCGCGCCGTCTTCGAGTCCGCGCTCCAGCGCCTGTTCGACGGCTGGCCGATCGGCTATGCCTTCGAATACTTCAATGGGCGCTATGCCGAACTGGCCGCGCAGCTGGCCTTCACCGTGGGCGAAATCGAATTTGGCTTGAAGATCACGCCCACCGACCTGGCCGGCCTGTGGACCTCCACCAACGACGCCCGCAATTACGTGGTGTTGGGCGACCCCTTCGTAAAACTCATGGCTTGAGAAAGGAAAGCGATATGAGCGACTCCCGTCCCACCGCCGACATCCCGGCGATGCCCGATTTCTCGCAGGAGGAAACACAAGCTCCCGCCGCGCCGCAGGCGGCTCCCGTTGCCCGCGCCGAGTCTGCGCCGGCGGAGTATGGCTGGTTCGACGCCGAAAGCCGGGGCCGGCTGGCCGAATCCACCCAGGGCTTCGTCCAGAAATTGGGCGCTTTCCTGGGCCAGGCCCTCGACGACGCCCTGACCCTCGACGTGCGCACCTACGTCAGCCCAGACATCGGCTCCGTCACCTATGACCGCGAGAAGAACGAACTGAAAGGCGATGTACACCTGCGCGCCATGACCTGTGTCAAGATCGACGGCGACACCCTGGTGTGCGTGCCCGAAAACGACGGCGAACTCGACACTGCCGTATGGACCGTCCACACGGACATGGTCAACCAGGCGCGTGAGAGCCGCGCCGAACTGCTGAAGGCCGTCATCTCCACGGCGGGCAGCCTGGCGAGCGTCTTCACTCCCAAGGCCTGATGTTCTCCGCCATGCCTGCGGCCTTCGAATTCAGCCTGCCCGGCGAAGAACCCATCGGCCTGGTCGGCCCGTGGGAGGCCGGGCGCGCGCCCGTCGCCTTTGCGTTGGGAGAGGCCGCGCCCGCCTGGCAGGTGAGCCTGCCCGCCGACCCCCTCGCAGCGGACCTGGCCCTGGCGCAGGCCGAGGCGCAGGTGGACGCGGCCGCGGCGGCGCTCGAATCCATCCCCGCCCGCATGGAGGCGCTCAGCGCCGCGCGCGGGTCGGGCCTTGCGTTCGAAGCGGCTGCCGGCCCCGAGGCGGAGATGTTTGCCCTGCTCGACCAGGCGCGCCAGTTGGAGCAGGGGCGCGGGTTGGAGTCCTACGCCGTTGGCGGCGCGGACTTTGCGGCCTGGCAGCAGGCCAGGTCCCAGTTCGAGGCCTTCACCGGCCAACTCCAGCGCGAGCTGCTGCACTTTGCCTGGGTCGAGACCCACGTCGCGGGCCGCCTCCTGGCGCGCACCATCGTTGGCTGGGGCGGCGACAGCGACAGCGTCTGGCTGGAAGGGCTGGAGGCGGATGAGGTCGCCCTGCACCGTCGTGTTCTGCGTGTAGCCGTCCAGGCGCGCGCGCTGCGTATGAGGATGTTCTCCACGGTGATGGGCGGCGCGGCGAAATTATCCATGTTGTTGACCACCCCCGCGGGAACCCTGCTGGCCCTGCCCGCGGCCTGGAAGTATGTGACAGAAATTCTGGCTCTGATCAAGACTCACCAAACCCTGACCCAAGGAGAAACCCATGAACAGTGAATTGCGCGAAGCCATTAAAACCTCGGCCAACCGCATTGCGGAATACGTGAAGGATGCGGCCCAAATGGTCGTCGAGACTTCCTACGTGGAACTCGGCGCGGCCTCCTTCGACGGGGCCAAACTGGCGGCCCGCACCGAGATCAACCTCGACGGTGACAGCAGGAACGTCATCCCCATGCAGCCGGGCGAGACGAAACTCGAAGTGGACATGGCCGTCTTCGAGGTGCATCAGCAGAATGTGTCTGCGGCCATCGAGTATCGCGCCCGCATGATGGATGCGCTGCTGGGCCTGCTGCGCAGTTGAGCGCAAGCCGGGCTTGGTCTGGCTTTTTGCCCTGGAAAAAGTATCTTCTCAATATTTTGGGGCGTGGTCTGGAGTCCCGAAGTTCTACTTCGGGAAAATGCGCAAGTAGAACTTGCGCACTCCAAATTACCCCAGGAAATTGAGAAGGTACTGGAAAAAGGGTAATTTTCAGCCGCACTGGGTATAATATCGCCCGGCCGCGGTGGATGCGAACGCCGGGCGGATCAATCTCCGTTCCCGTTTGCATCCCAGGTCTGCATTCATTCGTATCTTCACAAAATATTGGAGCCTACCCTGGAGTCCCGAAGTTCTACTTCGGGACAAAGCGCAAGTGGAACTTGCACACTTCAAAATTCCCCCGGTTATTGGGAGGATATAATACCCAAGTGCGGTATGCATTCATACCTTTTTCTGGCATGAGAGAGATATATGGACCAAAAGAAATTCGATGAAACCTGCAAACAGCTGCGTGAACGCAAAGAGGATCTGCTTCCGACGGACGTGAACGTCTTTCCCGAGCCGCTGCTTTCCACCCTGCACTATGCGCTGCGGGTGGGGCGCATTTCCCTGTCCGAACTCGCGAAGCGGCTGGACGTTAAAGAAGAGCAATGCCGCGCGCTGGCCGACCTGTTGGTCAAGCGCAAACTCTTCCAACTCTCGGCCTTTCAAAAGGATGACGATGTTTTTTATGAGACTCGCCTGTCCTCCTCCACCCGCCCGCTGATGCGCCCAAAACTGGGTGTCTGGAAGAAAACCGACGAAGGCAAGTGACGCCCGGTTTGTTTTGCGTTTCGCGCTCGAAGCCTGTGCGCACGCATGGAAGGCAGTTTCCGTTTTTTTGCGCAACCCGGCGCCCCGGTCGCAACACCCTTGCAATTTTCACCCGTGGGTATTATGGAATTTTCGCTTGTGTGGCGCGGAATGGCATTCCGCGTTCCCCCCAAATGGGCAAAAACACCAGCCTGCTCTCACACATGCCAGGCGGGTTGCCGCATCGTACCCGAAGGGTAATCTGCCCCACAAGGGGGCCAGGGATTTTTTGTGAAAGGTTTGGATAAAGTGAACGGTAGAAAAGTGTCGCGGAGATGGTCATGAGTAAACCCAAAGTCTTTGTTGCCCGCGCAATCCCCCGCCGCGGGTTGGATGTAATCACGGAATTTTGCGACGCCGAGGTCTGGCCCGATGAACTGCCTCCCGGCCGCGAGATGCTGCTCGAACGCGTGCGCGGCGTGGACGGGCTGGTTTCCTTGTTGACCGACCGGATCGACGGCGAGGTTATGGATGCGGCCGGGCCGCAGTTGAAGGTCATCAGCAACCAGGCGGTCGGCTTCGACAACATCGATGTGCCCGCCGCAACGGCGCGCGGAATCCCCGTGGGTAACACGCCCGACGTGCTGACCGACGCCACCGCCGACTTTGCCTTCGCATTGTTGATGACGGCCGGCCGCCGCATCGCGGAAGGGGAGCGCTACGTGCGGGCCGGCAAGTGGAAGACCTGGAGTCCGTCCCTGCTGCTGGGCGTCGACTTCAAGGGCGCCACCCTGGGGCTGGTGGGCTTCGGGCGCATCGGCAAGGCCATGGCGCGCCGCGCCTCGGGTTTCGACATGCGCGTCATCTACTACGATCCGCTCGAGACCCGGCCGCCTGCCGACGTCAAGGCCACCTACGTCGACCTGGAGACCCTGTTCGAAGATTCGGACTTCATCTCCCTGCACACCCCCCTGACAGCGGACACCCGCCACCTGATCGACGCCGCCGCCCTGTCAAAGATGAAACCCACCGCCGTGCTGGTCAACACCTCGCGTGGCCCCGTGGTCGACCTGGATGCCTTGTACGAAGCCTTGAAGGAAAAACAAATCTTCGCCGCCGCGCTGGACGTGACCGAACCCGAGCCGCTGCCGAACGAGCATCCCCTGCTCACGCTCGACAATGCGCTGATCGTTCCGCACATCGCCAGCGCCAGCAAGACCACCCGCGACAAGATGGCCTGGATGGCGGCCCAAAACCTGATCGCCGGCCTGAAAGGCGAGCACCTGCCCAATTGCGTCAACCCGCAGGTGTATAAATCGTAGAGAAACGAATGGTACGCGACTGAAAGTTTTTCACCGTGGCCCGCGCGGAGCGTGGGTGCATGACAGCAGTAAATGAAGAATGGGGCGCCTTTTCACGCGCGCACCAAACATGACACACCCCAAATTTAATCTGAACGCAGAAAAACGCTGATTTCGCTGATGAGGCAAAGAAAAAATCCGCGTTTTTCAGCGTGAATCAGCTTAAAACATGACACATCCTCGAAAGATTAATTTCGGGATGTGTCATGTTTAATATGCAGGATGAGGGTCGGGATTCTTATTCGGTCTGGATGTTGACTTCGGCGCTCATGCCCCAGCGCAGGTTCTCGGGCTGGTCGTCCAATTCGATGGTGACTTTGAAGACCACGTCCCCGCCGACGGTGTCGGCTTTGGGGGCGATGGCGATGACCTTGCCGCTCAACTCCTGGTCGAGGGCTTCGACGAAGACCGTGACTGCCTGTCCGACCTGCACAGCGGGGATGTCGCGCTCGCTCAGGTCGGTGGTTTCCACGCGCAGGTGGCTCAGCGCGGCCAGCGTGATGACCACCTGCCCGGGCTGGGCGTATTCGCCGGGCTGGATGTCGACCGAGATCACGGCGGCGGCAGCCGGGGCGTGGATCTCAGCCTGGGTCAGTTGGGCCTGGGCAACGGCCAGCGCGGCCTTGGCGGTCTCGACCTTGGTCTCCTCCAGCCAGCGGCGCTCGGGGTTCTCTCCCTTGCGCGAGGGCAGCCAGAATTCATATTCGCGCTGCTGGCCCCGCAGGGCTGCTTCGGCCTGGGTGACAGCCGATTGGAGCGCGGTCGCGTCGAGCCTGGCGAGCAGTTGCCCGGCCTGCACCTGGTCGCCTTCCCTGACCGCCACTTCCACAACGGCGCCGGGGATGACGAAGGCGATCTCAGTCACCTGCACAGGCGAGACGACGCCCGAGGCCACCACCACACCCGGGGCAGACAGCGGACCCGTCTCAGCCACGGGAACATCCGTCGAAACGGGGGCAGGCGTGGGGGCGAGGGTTCCGCAGGCGCTCAGTACAACGGACAAGACCAGCAGGCCGGTCCACAAAAGGCGTTTCATGGTCACTCCGCTATTCCCCGCCCTGGACGCGGACTTCGGTGCTCATACCCCAGCGCAGGCCTGCGGGCTGTTCATCCAGTTCGACAGTCACACGGAAGACCACGTCGCCGCCCACAGTCTCGGAGACGCGCGCGATATCCACCACCGTGCCGCTGAATTCCTGCTCGAGCGCTTCGATGAAGACCGTCACGGGAGCGCCGACGTGCACTTTGAGGATATCTCGCTCGCTCATGTCGGTGGTCTCGACCTGGAAACTGCCCAGGTCGGCCAGGGTGATGATGACCCTGCCCGGGGTGGCCACCTCGGCGGGGGCGGCATCCACGGAGATGACCGTCGCGGAGATGGGCGCCGTCAGCGTGGCCAGGGCCACTTGGGCCTCGGCGGCTTGCAGGGCGGCGGTGAGTCGATCCACATCCGCAATGGCCGAGTCGAGGTATTCCTGGCTGGTGCCCACTCGCTTGAGGTACTTGACCTGCAGTTCGGCGGTCGACAGGCTGGCCCTGGCCTGGGCAACCTGCGCTGCGAGGATGGTGGTGTCGAGTTGGGCGACGACCTGCCCCGCCGTGACCTTGTCGCCCTCCGCGACGTTGACCGCCGTGATGACGCCTGTCAGCGGGAAGCTGAGGCGGACAATCTGCGCGGGGACGATCTCACCCGAGGCCACCGCCTCCGTGGACGTGGAGCTGCTTCCGTTTACGGGCGCATCCAATGCGACGGTTGGCAGAGGGGTGGCGGCCAGCTGGCCGCAGGCGCTGAGCGCCAGTGAAAAAATCAACAAAAGGATCCAAAGGTTTCTTTTCATGCTTTCTCCTAACGGGGCGCTATTGTGCGTCCGTGGAGCTATCTTTTTCTATCACACCGTCTTTTAAGGTCACAACTCGTGTGGCGTAGCCGATGACTCGGGGATCGTGGGTGGCAAAAATGAAGGTGGCGCCCGTTTCCTGGTTTAGTTTTTTCATGATGCCCATCACCTGCTCGCCGTTTTCGGTATCCAGGTTGGCGGTGGGTTCGTCGGCCAGGATCATCTTGGGGTCGGTGGACAGGGCGCGGGCAACGGCGACGCGCTGCTGTTGGCCGCCGCTCAATTGGTCGGGGCGGTTGCGGGCGCGGTCGGCCATGCCGACGGCATCCAGCAATTCCATCACGCGTTGTTTGCGCTGGGCGGCGTTTTTGCCGTTGAGCAGGAGTGGCATTTCCACGTTTTCATAGGCGGTCAGGGTGGGGATGAGCGCAAAGAACTGGAACACGAATCCGATGGTGCCTTTTCGTAAATCTGCGCGCTGGTTGCGGGTGAGACCGGTTGTCTCCTGCCCGGCGATGACCACCCTGCCCGAAGTGGGCTGGTCGAGGCAGCCGATGAGCTGCAGGAGGGTGGTCTTGCCGGAGCCGGAAGGTCCCACCAGGGAAGTGAACTCGCCGTCGTGAATGGTAATGCTGACCCCGTTCAGGGCGCGGGTTTCGACCTGGCCGATCTTGTAGATGCGGGTGACATCTGTTAATTTTGCGACTTCCATTATGTTTCTCCTTTTCCCTCACCCCCGCACCCCTCTCCCGATTTCGGGAGAGGGGACGGGGGTGAGGGCGTTTGTTATTGTGCCTTGTGCAACGCTTCGACCGGTTCCATGCGGGAGGCCAGCCGCGCTGGGTAAAGTGAAGCGAGTAATGTGATGATGAACGCGGTGATGACCGTGTTGATGGCCGAGTTCAGGGTCAGGAAGGTGTAGATGCGATCCTCGAAGAGGAAATCGTTGCTCATGCCGAGATCGCCAAAGAAGATGCCGACCTTCCCGAAGTAGAGCGAGAGCGCCCAGCCGATCAGGCCTCCCGCCGCGATGCCGCCCATCGCCAGCAGGCTCGCCTCCGCGAGGAAGAGCGAGACGATCTGCCGTCCCTTCATGCCGATGGCCGAAAGGATGCCGATCTCGCGCGTGCGTTCAAACACCGACATGAGCAGGGTGTTGACGATCACGGTGGCGGTCACGCCGAGGATGATCAGGTTGATGACGGCCAGGTACGCGTTCGAAAAGTCATTGACCAGCACGAGCAGGGAGTTCAGTTCGCGCCACGTCTTCACTTGATAGTTCGCGCTCGGGATGGCGGCGGCAACGGCCTCGGCCTGTTCGCGATCCTTCAGCAAAACGAAGATCATGCTGGCGTGATTCTCCGCGCCCGAAAATGCCTGTGCCTTGGCGAGCGGCAAAATCACGATGCCCTTGTCGTAGGCGGTCGTGCCTGTGGAATAAATGCCGCGCACCGTGAACAATTGCTCGTCCACCGCGCCCTCGGACGTGTTGACCAGCAGGCTGATCTGGTCGCCCGCTTTGATTCCCATGCTCTGCGCGAGCGGATACCCGATCAGGATTCCTTCGCGGTCGTCCGCGGTGATGAACTGACCGTCCACGATCGTGTACGGATCGTTCGCCTTCGAGGCGGGATCCACGCCCATGATCTCGACTCCCGCCGAGTCATCCTTGACCGTGACGATTCCACTCGCGACGAGGCGCGGAGTCGCCACTTCGACGGGCTCCAGCGCCGCGATCTGCGCCGCGACCTGGTCGGGATTCTCGATCAGATAGTCCCAGGCCACGCTGAGTTTGTCGGGATCGTAATCCCCGTCGCGCACCTGGAGATGTCCACTGCTGAGATGCAGGGTGGATTCCATCGCGCTGCGCATTTCGCCCTCGAAGAAGGCGGCGATGAATATCAGCAAGGCCGTCCCCATGGCGAGCGCCAGCCCCGAAAGGATCGTTCGGCGGCGATGCCTGCCCAGGTTGCGATAAGCAAGTTTGAAATAATTGATCATTTGTGTCTCTCTTCGTTGGTTTCTTTCTTCTTTCTTCTTTCATCTTTCATGACGAAAGAAGAAAGAGGAAAGAAGATCGCTAAACGTAATGCAACGCCTCCGCGGGTTCGCGTTGGGACGCCTGCGTGGCAGGATACAACGCGGCCAGCGCGGCGATGATGGCGACCGTCAGCGCGTGCTGGAACACCTTCGCCAGATCCAACTGCGGATAGATGCTCCCGCTGATCAGGGCGGTGTATTCGGTCAGGTTGGCGAACTGGGTGTAGTTGAGTCCGTTCACGCCGAGCGCCAGATTGACCGAGATGCCGAGCGCCGCGCCGATGACCGCGCCCATCACGCCGATCAAGATTCCCTCCAGCAGGAACAGGAACGTGATCTCGCGCGGCTTCAATCCCAGCGCGCCGATGACGCCGATCTCGCGCGTCCGCTCGAAGACCGCCATCATCAACTGGTTGAGGATGCCGATGGCGGCGATACACAGCAGGAAGATGCCCATGTAACTCATCACGCCGCTCTTCATGTCCATGGTCTGCTTCAACTCGGGGAACGAATTCTCCCAGGTCTCCACTTCATAGCCAGACACCGCGCCGTTGATGCCGTCCATCACGGCCTGCTCCTGTCCGATCTGTTTCAGCGAGATGACGATCTCCGTCACCTGCCCATCCAACTCGAACAGGCTCTGCGCTTCGCCCAGCGACATGTAGATGGTGGCCTTCTCCACAGACGGCACGCCGACATCGTAGATGCCGACCACCATCATCGTGCGCTGGCGCGTCTGCTCGTTCTTCGCGTTGCCGACCATCGTGATGCGGTCGCCCACGTCAATGCTCATGGCGGTGGCGAGTCCCTGCCCGATCACGATCACGTCGCCGTCATCGGGAGTCAGGTAGCGGCCTTTGGTGATGTTCGCGGCCACGGGTGTATTCACTTCCTTGTCCGCTTCGATGCCGATCAACGCGACGGCGAACGCGCCCTCGCGATTGGTCACCAATCCGCCAGAGACGATGCGCTTCGCCGCGGCGACCACTTCGGGTTGCGCCTCCGCGGCCTGAACCACGGCGTCGGGATTCTCGATGGGGAGCAGGGGCTTGCGTCCCGCTTTTTCACCGTACCCAGCCGCGTGGACTTGGATGTTGCCGCCCAACAACTGGATGGCGTTCCCGTAGATGGCCTGCTCGAATCCACCGAGCAAACCATCGTACATGATCAACATCGCCATCACCACGCCCATTCCGACGGCGATCAACAGGGTTCTGCGGCGCTGCCGCCACACATTGCGCCATGCGAGGCGCAGGTAAAGGGTCATGATGTTTTCCTTTCCTGGATGAGTTGTTCCGTGACAACCCACAAACGCTTTTGCGTTT
>JBMOMS010000097.1:0-17626 GCA_049324895.1 Chloroflexota bacterium | reverse complement strand
GTATGCCGTCTTCCAACGGGCGGGCAGGTGACTCACCGCCGCGGCCACCAGCATCACGGTCAGGTGTTCGAAGCGATAGCCGGGCCAGGCTGAAGTGACGATCCCATCCCAGAGGAAATAGATCAGGCCGAGCAATACCTGTAAATCGATCAGCCCGCTAAAACCGGAAGACAAGCCGCGATCTACGGGCTTGAACGCGCCGCCGCGGAATGCGCCGATGCCGAACTTGAGGATCGCCGCAAAGGCCGCGATCACGATCAGCCAGCGCAGGATGGAATGAAGCATGAGCAGAATGGGCATTGAATTCTCCTTACTAAAAGATTGATACAGCCGCGCGGGCAATGGTAGCACACTTGGTTTCTCATGTAAAATAACTCGACCAGACGGAATGCGGACTTCCACCCGCGCCGCTGCAACCATCGCGGATGAAAAATCCGCGCTCCCGAACTTGGAGATGACCGCAATGACCTACACCCACATCCTGACCGAAACCCGCGGACGCGTGGGGCTGCTCACGCTCAACCGCCCGCAAGCCTTGAACGCGCTGAACAACGCCCTGGTCAACGAACTGATGGACGCGCTGTCCGCCTTCGACGCCGACGAAGGCGTCAACGTCATGGTCATCGCCGGCAGCCAGCGCGCCTTTGCCGCCGGGGCCGATATCAAGGAGATGGCCGACAAAACCGTCCAGCAGATGATGGACGCGGATCCGACCGCCGTCTTTGGGCGCATTCGCACCATCCGCAAGCCGGTCATCGCGGCAGTCTCGGGCTGGGCGCTGGGCGGCGGCTGTGAACTGGCTCTGTCCTGCGACATGATTGTGGCCGGCGAGTCGGCCCGCTTTGGCCTGCCCGAAGTGACCATCGGCGTAATGCCCGGCGCGGGCGGGACCCAGCGTCTGCCGCGCGCCGTGGGCAAGGCCCTGGCCATGGAGATGATCCTCAACAACCGCAGCCTGTCGGCGGCGGAGGCGCTCCAGGCCGGGCTGATCAACCGCGTCGTCCCCTCGGAGCGCTTCCTTGAAGAGGCCCTGCAGCTTGCCGCCGAAATCGCCTCCCGCGCCCCGCTGGCCGTGCAGGCCGCCAAGCAGATGATTCAGCAGGCCTACGAACGTCCGCTTGAGGATGGGCTGTACGAAGAACGCCAGGTGTTCTACAACCTCTTTGCCAGCCACGACCAAAAGGAGGGCATGGCCGCCTTCCTCGAAAAACGCAAACCCGAATGGCAGGGAAAATAGACTGACCGCTGGATAGACCATGGCCGACTTGAATTTCACCCGTCTGCGCGCGCGCTTTTTCGAACTGGGATTGTCCCAATCGCCGGTCATCGTTCACATGTCGGTCAAAGCCCTGGGACACGTGCTGGGCGGCGCAGAGACGGTTCTGGGCGCCTTGCTCGATAGCACATCTGCCATCCTCGTTCCCACCTTTACCTACAAAACGATGATCACCCCCGGGCTTGGCCCGCCGTGCAATGGCATCCCCTATGGCGGCGACCTGGACCACAACTGTCTGGCCGAATTCTTCCACGCAGACCTGCCCGCCGACCCGATGATGGGCATGTTCCCCGAGACCGTGCGCCTGCATCCTGCCGCGCGCCGCACGGCGCACCCCATCCTGTCCTTCGCAGGCATCCACGCGGACGCCGCCCTGGATGCGCAAACGCGCTTCAATCCGCTGGCGCCCATCGCCGCGCTGGCCGAACAGGGCGGCTGGGTGCTGCTGGTTGGCGTGGATCATACCGTCAACACCAGCATCCACTATGGCGAGAGGCTGGCCGGCCGCAGGCAGTTCACCCGCTGGGCGCTGACCCGTAACCGCGCGGTGGAATGTCCGGGCTTTCCCGGCGATTCAAGCGGCTTCGGCGCGCTGGCCGAGGCGCTGGCCCAGGATACCCGCAGCGTGGAGGTTGGCACCGCGCTGGTTCAGGCCGTTCCGATCAAACGTGTCTTCGAAGTGGTACAGGAGCGACTGAAGAAAGCCCCCCTGGACCTGCTGTGTGAGCGCAGCGATTGCGAACGCTGCAACGCCATTCGACTTTCCATTTAAATGTTGAGGCGGCAGTCCCGCGGAATGTTTTGCGATGGACCTGCCGCCCGCGCTTTCAGTGCATGACCGGCTTCTGGCCGGTATATTTTTCGATCAGGTCGGCGATCTCATTCACCAACTTCACAATGGTCGCATCCCGATACGCATCGCTGGCCCACAACTGCACATTGTGCAGGGCTGTGCGGGCCGAGAGGGCGAAGCCCAGCATGGCTTCGTCGGGCATGCCCGGGCCGGGCGATGAGGGACGCTGCTCGAAAGCCGCGCCGCTGATCGTGCCCCACAGGTGATCCGATTCGTCCGTCGAAAGTTGGTATGGGCCAAATTTGGTCACGGCTCCCAACACGTTATGTTCCACCATGAGGCAGCCGGCCTCGTCGGCATGAAGTTTCCATTCCCCGAAACCGTGGAAATGATAGGCGCCGCCGCTGGAAAAAGCAAAGTATCGAATCATGATTGGAGTCTATCCCCAAACGAGCGGCGGTAAAATAGCCAATATGTCTTATTCCTCCCTCTGGCGTTTGCTCAAGACGCCCCCCGCCCGCGGAGCCTGGAACATGGCTCTGGACGAAGCCATCCTCGAACACATCCACCGCGGCGACTCGCCGCCGACCCTGCGGCTGTACGCCTGGTTGCCGGCCTGCCTCTCGCTCGGGCACGCCCAACCCTGCGCGGACGTCGATACGGTCCGTCTGCGCGCCCACGGCTGGGACCTGGTGCGTCGTCTGACCGGCGGCCGTGCCATCCTGCACACCGACGAGTTGACTTACTCTGTGGCCGCTCCCGCCGACGAGCCGCGCGTGGCCGGTGGTGTGCTCGAATCCTACAACCGCCTGGCCCGGGCCTTGCTGCGCGCCGTGCAAGACCTCGGCCTGCCCGTGGAGATGAAGGAACACGCAGGCGCGGCTGGCCCGTCGTCCAACCCGGTCTGTTTCGAAGTGCCCTCCACCTATGAGATCACGGTGAACGGCAAAAAGCTGATCGGCTCAGCCCAGGCCCGCAAGAAGGAAGGCGTGTTGCAACACGGCTCCCTGCCCCTGGGTGGCGACCTGACGCGCATCTGCCAGGCGCTGGTCTTTGCAGACGAATCCGCCCGCCAGCAGGCCGCCGCGCGCCTGCTGTCCCGCGCCACAACCGTCGAGTCCGTGCTCGGTCACACCGTGGATTGGGAGACCGCCGCCCAGGCCTTCATCCATGCGTTCGAGAGCGAATTGGGATTGACGTTCGAGGAAGGGGAAGTTTCAAAATCCGAGCTGGCGCGCGCCGGGGAATTGGTCACGGACAAGTACGCACATCCCTTGTGGACGGAAAGATCGTAGCGCGGCATGCATCCCACCCAGGGAACTTTGCCGCGCTCCTCGGGTTGACGGTTCGACTTTCGCTCACCGCGTCGAAACCCCTGGTTTGAGCCGCGTCGAAGCCACGCGCGACATATCGCAGATTCACAATTGAATTTGGCAATAAAAGACATGAGGTTTGGTACCGCAACGTTTACGTTGCGCGTGGCCGTCAGTGTGCAGCCTACTCGCAAGATATTGCAGATTAACAAATAAATCTGACAATAAAGCAACTTCGCCCTGAGCGTAGTCGAAGGGCAAGTGAGCAAAGGATCGATGTTTTCTGCTTACCCACCCTTCGACTACGCCGCGCCAAGCCTGCCCTGCGACTGCAAGGAGTGCCGAAGGGGGGCGCGCGGCTCGCTTTCGACACGGTGAGCGAAAGACGAACCGTCAACCACCAGCTCAGGGCGTAGAATCGGCTGAAATTTATGTTAGATTGATTTGGAAAAGTACAAAATCTTGCGGTACCGAATACCTGGTTTATTACACGCTTATTTTGTTAAGTCGCCACCTGTTGCATTACTTTCCTGGTTGAGTCCCGCCGCGTCTCCTTGCAAAATAAAAAGGCCGCAGGCCAGCCGCCCGCCCCTTCGACCTTTGACCCGCGACCTTCAACCCTCAACCTCACCTCACAAAGATCACCGTCTTATACCCCAGCGCATTGAAGAACTTGAGCAAATACGCCTCCGCGTTGGACTGGGCCAGCTGCAAAATTCCATCCTCCAGCGCAGCCTTGCGAATCTCATCTTCGGCAGATTGGCGCGCCAGCGTTTCCAGGTCGACGGTCTGCTTGGTCAGCAGGCCCGTCTCGCGGGTGTAGACGTAGGACTTCTGATTATCGAGCGTCGCCACGAAGATTTCCGCCGAGGGCAGGCGCACGTTCAGCACGTCGTTGATCAGCACCATGTCGCCCGGCTGAATCTTCTCCATATCGATGCCGGCAATGACCACGCCGTGCGCCACGAACAACAGGCGGTCACCGAACAGGAAATCGAAGGTGCCCTGGTTCTGCTCGGCGGTGATGACCTTTTCCACGCTGTATTGGATGGTCTCCAGGCGGGCCAGCGCGCGCACATCGTAGATGTACGTGACCGGGTCGGGGATGATGGTGGGCGTGGGATTCATCATCTGCGAAACCTGGGTTTGCAGGGCCTGGTTGGCCTCGTTCACCTGTTGGAACGGCGCGGAGGCTTGCTGCGCCACCTGCGATGTCATCTCGCGCACGGTTTGCACGATAAAGTACACCCCGGCCACCAGCACCACCAGGATCAGAACCGAAAACAGCGTATTCCCGTTATTTTTCATTTAAGCAATCTCCTTCCGAAACTTGTCCTATTATAGCAACCTAAAGTATCATTGCGGGCATATCTTCCCACCAATCGCAAAATGTCCACCTTATCCCGACAGCCGAACCCGCATAGGATCCCTCCAAGCGTCACATCATGAAAAAACTACTGGTTCTCATCCTGCTCTTCACCACGGCCTGCAACCTGCCGGCCCTGGCCGCGCCGACCCCCACTCCAACCCTGGGACTGCCCACTCCCACGCCCATGCCCACCCTGCAGGTGCAGCCCACGTCCGAGCCTGGCACCGAAGCCAATCCCCTGCTCCTGGCCCTGGCGCCCTCCCCGACCCGCTCCCAAACCGCCGTCGACGCGGCCAACGCCCTGGCCCAGGCGCTGGAAGACGCCACCGGTTACCAGATCGTCACCGTGGCGCCCGCCTACGAGGCCGACCTGGTGCGGGACTTCTCCATCGGCAACGCCCACATTGGCCTGCTCACGCCCTATGGATATTTCCTGGCCGCGGAGAACGGCGACGTGCATGCCCTGCTGGCCAAACTGCGCGGCGGACAGGTCTTGTATGGGGTGCAGTTCCTGGCCCGCAACGACTCGAATTTCAAACGCTATTACGATCCCGTGCGCGACGAAAACACCGCCGAGGCGGAAGAGGCGCTGGCCCAATTCACCAACCGCAAACCGTGCTGGAGCGATGCCTTCTCGCCTTCCGGGTACGTGATTCCGCTGGGGGTATTGAACCAGGCCGGGGTCCGTAGCGGGGAGCCCGCCTTCCTGGAAGGGCAGGGCACCGTGGTGCGCGGCATTTACAGCAAGGGCATCTGCGATTTTGGCGCCACCTACACCGACGCGCGCGACCTGACCATCCTGCTCCAGGATTATCCCGACGTGATGGAAAAGGTGGTGGTCATCTGGCGCACGCCGCCGCTCATCCCCTATGAACAGATCGTGGTGGCCTCCAGGCTCAACCCCGAGATCAAACGCAGCCTGTTGCGCGCCTTCATCGACCTGATGGGCACCGACGACGGCCAGGCCCTGATTCAGACCGTGTACGGCATCGATGAATTCCAGCCCGCCGACGAGAGCCAGTACCAGGACTTCGGCAAACTATTGAAAGCCTCGGGTTTGGACATCCAAAGCCTGCTTTCCCCGCCTTGAAATCGCCGTTTCCGCCTGCCGGGCGGCAGCGGGCCGTCATGATTTGTTAATTAGATAATGATGATATTTTAAGAAAAATAACTTGTCCAAGACGGCCATTTGGGTTATTATCCCGTTTGTTAATGGGCCACCGGCCCCAACCCAATTACTCTTCTGAGAGGAGAAGAAATGAATAAACGTATTCTGTTCGTTCTGATGGCGCTGATTACCGTCCTGTCTGTGGTCATGGCCGCCTGCGCGCCGGCGTCCACCCCCGAGCCGACCGAGCCGCCAGCCACCGAGGCTCCGGCCACCGAAGCCCCGACCGAGGCTCCCACTGCCGCTCCCACCGAGCCGCCCATGCCCTCCATTGGCTCGCCCGAACACCCCATCAAGGTGCTGTTCGTCCCGTCTGTGGATGCCAACATCATCACCACCGGTGGTGAGGTCATGGCCCAGGCGCTCAACGAAGCCACCGGCTTGACGTTCGAAGTGGTCGTCCCGACCTCTTACGCCGCGACCGTCGAAGAAATGTGCGCTTCCCCCACGGACACCATGGCCTTCATCCCCGGCCTGGGCTACGCCATTGCCAGCCAGTTGTGCGGCGTGGATGTGTCCTTCAAGGCCATCCGCTTTGGGTATCCCGTCTACTGGGCTGAGTACATCGTCGCCCGCGACAGCGAATACCAGACCCTGGCCGACCTGGAAGGCGCGACCTGGGGCTACGGCGACCAGGGCTCGACCTCCGGCTACATGGTCCCGGCCGTGGAACTCGCCGAGGCCGGCATCACCCCCGGTGAGCAGGTTCAGACCGGCGGTCACAACCAGACCGTCACCGCCGTGTACAACGGCGAGGTGGACTTCGGCACGGTCTTCTACAGCGTGCCGCTCAGCCCCGAAGGCACTCCCATCTTCACCTATGACGATTATCTCGCCGGCACGATCACCGAACTCGCGCAATACGAAATCCCCGAAGCCTCCATCCCGAACTGCGCCCCCGACGCCGAAGGCAAGAAACTGCTCTGCGACGGCTTCCGCGTTCTCGATGCCCGCGCCAACATCCGCACGGAAGCTCCGGACGTGATGCAGAAGGTGCGCATCCTGGCCGTCTCCGCTGCCATCCCGAACGACACCCTGTCCTTCGGCCCGGAATTCCCCGCTGAACTGCGCGCCCAGATCGAAGCTGCGCTGATCGCTTTTGCGGAAACCGAAGCCTGGGACAGCTCGATCGGCAGCTCCGATTTCTATGGCTGGTCGGGCATCGCGCCCGCCACCGACGCCGAGTACGATATGGTGCGCGCCATGGTGGCCGCCACGGGCTACAAGCTGCCCGAGTAAGATTTTTCACCCGTTTACAAAAATGGGGCAGGAGCCACTCCTGCCCCATTTCATTCCCAGGGAGAACCCGGGCCTGGCGTATTTGGGATGAACGCGACTCGACTTTGGTAAAATGGATTGGCCTGGGGGTTTATGTTTCTTGACATCATACAGGACGCGCTTGCGTCCAGTTCATTTCTCAGGATGCTTCTCTATGCTTCAAATAAAAAACCTGACCAAAATCTATGACGGCGGCGTCAAAGCGCTCGATAACGTCAGCTTCGATGTGCCGGACGGCCAATTTCTGGCCGTGATCGGCTTGAGCGGCTCGGGAAAATCCACCCTGCTGCGCTGCATCAACCGCCTGATCGAACCGACCGACGGCCAGATCCTCTGGAACGGGGAGGACATCACCAAGGCCTCGCCCGAGGAGATGCGCCGCATCCGCCGCAAGATCGGCATGGTTTTCCAGCACTTCAACCTGGTGCATCGTTCCAAGGTCATCACCAACGTGCTGGCCGGCCGCCTGGGCTACATCAACCCGGCCTGGAGTTTGTTGAATCGCTTTCCGAAGGCGGATATGGAAAAAGCCATCAAACAACTGGAGCGCGTGGGCATCGCCGACAAGGCCGACCAGCGCGCCGACGAGTTGAGCGGCGGGCAGCAGCAGCGTGTGGGCATCGCCCGCGCCCTGATGCAGGACCCCGAAATGATCCTGGCCGACGAGCCGGTTGCCAGCCTCGACCCGGTCCTGGCGCACAGCATCATGAAGCACCTGGAGGACATCAACGACAAGGACGGCGTAACCGTGCTGTGCAGCCTGCACTTCCTCGACCTGGTGCATCGCTATGCCGACCGCGTGGTGGCATTGAACGAGGGAAAACTGGTCTTCGAGGGCCTGCCCCGGGAGATCGACGACCAGAAATTCAAAGACATCTACGGCCGCGACGCCGAGCGGGTGGGCTGAGGAGGCCATGATGGAAAACAAAAACAAGAAAGCCTCACCCTGGAAATCCATTCGATTCGGCTTGGCGGTCCTGGCCGGTCTGTTCGTCTTTGCCTATGGGTTTCAAGTCACCAAGGTCGATCTGGAGGACCTGCGCAGTGAAACCCGACAAGCCAGCCTGGTGCGCGCCCTGCGCGCCCTGGCGCAGCCCGAGATCTTCGAATACGAACAGGCCGAAGAAATCATTAACGCGCCGATCTACGTGCCCTGCCCGAACGGGGGCGTTCCGTCCATGCCGGAAGCCGACCAGGGCGGTCCCTATCTTGTCATCACCCCATCCTGCGCCGCCCCGGGGGAGACGGTGCGCGTGGAAGGGCACAACTTTGCCGCCAACACCGAAGGCCCGCTGCGCTTCATCCCCGGCAGCGACCCGAGCAATGTAGTCGAGATCGGGCGCGACAACGTGCAGACCGATGCCGATGGAAATTTTGTCCATGAGATGGTTCTGCCCGAACGCCTCAGCGACGACGTGCAATACCTGCGTGCCTCGTTGCGCCGCAACATTGGGTCGCCGCACCTGACCAAAACCGCGTATGATACCTGGGACAAGATCGTCGAAACTGTCTTCCTGGCCCTGCTGGCCACCACCTTCGGCACTTTCCTGGCCATCCCGCTCAGCTTCATCGCGGCCCGCAACCTGATGAAGCCGGTCAAAAGCCCGTTGAGCAGCATTGCGCTGTCCCTGCTGGGCTGGACGGTTGGCATCGCGCTCGGCTACCTTGTTGTCCGCTGGGTCAATGGGCTGAGCGATCCCTTTGCAGAAAACATCCCTGTCAACCTGGTATCCATCGCGCTGGTTCCCGTGCTGGTCTCGTTTGGCGTGCGCTTTGCCCTGCCGCAGGAAGAGACCACCCAGCCGCCCCTCAACCTGAGGCTGGCGCGCCTGGGAGTGTTGTTCCTGACGGTCCTGGTCAGTTTCTTCGGCCTGTTCCAATTGTCCAACCTGGCCAGGAACCTGGGACTGGCTGGCGCTTCTGTGCTGGGACCGTTCGCCTTCCTGTCCAATTTCCTGTTCCAGGTTGGCGACATCGTGATCATCATCACCCCAGCTCTGGGAAGCCTGGCAGCCGGCGCGGCGTTCAGCGGCTTCCTGGGCCGCATGGGGCAGCGTGTGGCCGAAAAGTGGGCCGAGAGCGCCGTGAAGACCTTTAACATTGTCTTCTCCACCCTGGCCGGGGTGGTCACCTTTGGCCTGTTTGGTCGGTTGGCAGATTGGCTGTACCAGATCGACCAACCCCTGTATACCTTGTGGGGACCGCTGCTGACCGGGGCTGTGCTTGGGGCGACGGTGGCCCTCTTCACGCGGGCCAAGGCTTCCCTGCCGACCGGCCTGGTGATCTACTACGTTACCCGCACCCTCCTGAACGGGCTGCGCTCGGTCGAGGCGCTGGTCATGGCCATCGTATTCGTCATTGCGGTGGGCATCGGTCCGTTCGCAGGCGCCATGGCGCTCGGGCTGCACACCATCGTCAGCCTGGCCAAGCTCTATTCGGAGCAGGTCGAAAGCATCATGGCCGGCCCGCTCGAAGCCATCGAGGCCACCGGCGCGAACCGCCTGCAGACCATCGTCTACGCCGTCATCCCGCAGATCATCCCGCCCTACATTTCGTATACCATGTACCGCTGGGACATCAACGTGCGCATGTCCACCATCATCGGCTTTGTGGGCGGCGGCGGCATCGGCTTCCTGCTCCAGCAAAACATCAACCTGTTGAACTACCGCGCCGCCAGTGCGCAGATGTTGGCCATCGCCATCGTGGTTGCGAGCATGGATTACATTTCTTCGGTGCTGCGCGAGAAGTACGTGTAGGATTGGCAGTCGTGAAAAAACATGAGCGCGGAGATTAATCCGCGCTCATGTTTTTAAGATAGAATTTTCGACCATGTGGAAAAAAATCTTCAAGTGGATCACCCGCTTCCTCCTGACCGTTGGATTGCTCGGCTTGGTTGGGCTGCTCCTGCCCCGCCTGGTGACCGCCCTGTACGCCGCCGCCCGCATCCTGCCTGTCGACCAGGCCCCCGCCCGGCCGGTGGCCATCGTCTTCGGCGCCGGGCTGACCCGCGACGGCACGCCCACCGCCGTGCTGCGCGACCGCGTGGAAACCGCCGCGCAACTGTATTTCGACGGCAAGGTGCAAAAACTGTTGATGAGCGGGGATAATCGCGTCGTCGAATATAACGAACCCGAATCCATGCGCCAGTACGCCCTCAGCCTGGGCATTCCCGACGAAGACATCGTGCTCGACTACGCCGGCCGCCGCACCTACGATACCTGCTACCGCGCCCGCTCCATCTTCGGCGTGGACAGCGCCATCCTCGTCACCCAGGACTTTCACCTGCCGCGCGCCTTGTACCTGTGCAACGCGCTGGGCGTCGAAGCCGTCGGCGTGAAAGCCAACAACTTCTACTATCGCAAACTCTCGCGCTTGATCTGGAACACCCGTGAACTGCTGGCCACCTTCAGCGCCGTCGTGGATGTGCAGATCGCCAAGCCTCTGCCCGTGTTGGGCGACCCCGAACCCATTTTTGCAGAAAAGTAGGCGCAAATTGCCAATTTGCGCCACAAAAGGGGAGTCAGCCTTGACAACTCACTTAAATATCATAAAATTAGGGGAGTTCAGTCCCTCCAATTCAAAATCATGAGTGAATTGATTCACAGAACGATTCAGGACAGAATTGAAGCCGCCCTCTTCAAGAATAGGGCTATTGTCATTTATGGCGCCAGACAGGTTGGCAAGACGACCCTATTGAAGAGTCTAATCGAGCAGCACCCCCATCGCGCCACGTATTTAAACTGTGACGAACCCGACATCCGCGAACGCCTGACCAACGTTACCTCCACCCAGTTGAAGCCCCTGGTGGATAGGCAAACCCTGGTCTGCATCGATGAGGCCCAGCGGGTGAAAAACATCGGCATTACACTAAAACTGTTGGTGGATCATTTCCCCGACGTTCAGGTGGTTGCCACCGGTTCCTCCTCCTTCGATCTGTCCAACCAGATCGTCGAACCGCTCACAGGCAGAAAATATGAATTTTTCCTGCATCCATTTTCCCTGACGGAGCTTGGGGCGATATACAGCCATCTGGAGTTGGAACGGCTGCTCACGCGGCGGATGATCCTGGGCATGTATCCGGAGATTGTCCTGGATGAAACGGAAGCTCAAAACAAGATCAAGGAAATCGCCCGCAGCTATCTCTACAAGGATGTTTTTGAATACCAACAAATCAAGAACCCGGAAATCCTGGAAAAACTCCTGCGTGCGCTTGCTCTTCAAATCGGGGCGGAGGTCTCCTACAATGAGCTGGCGGGCCTCCTGAAGGTCGATAAAAAAACCATCGAGCGATATATCGAATTGCTGGAAAAGGCTTTCGTCATTTTCCGTATTTCCCCCTACAGCAAAAACCTGAGGAATGAACTCTCGAAACTGCGCAAGATCTACTTTTGGGATATTGGCGTGCGAAACGCCCTGATCAACAATTTCAACGAAATGGATTTCAGGCAGGACGTCGGCGCCTTGTGGGAAAATTTCATGATCGCCGAAAGGCTGAAGATAAATCAAAATATCGGGCGGGACCAGGGCTGTTATTTTTGGCGCACCCACCAGGGTCAGGAAGTCGATTATCTGGAAGTTGACACAAACGGCTACATTTCCGCTTTTGAGTTCAAATGGCAAAAGGATAAGGCCAAACTTTCCAACACCTTCTCGAACGCCTATCCCGACAGCGAATTTCAGTTGATCAATCGATTCGATTTTTGGAAATTTCTCGAAGCAACGCAGGATTGATTTGAACAAGGAGAATCCATGACCCGCGACGAAGCCCTTGCCCTGGTGCGTGAATACGTGAAAAGCGAAAGCCTGGTGCGCCACATGCTTTCGGTGGAGGCTGCCATGCGCTTCTACGCCGAGAAATTTGGCGAAGATGTGGAGACCTGGGGCCTGCTCGGCCTGATCCACGACTTTGACTGGGAGATCCACCCGACGCTGGAGGAGCACCCGACCGCCGGTGTGCCCATCCTGCGCGAACGCGGCCTGCCCGAGGACCTCATCCAGGACATCCTCAGCCATGCCGATCATACCGGCGTGCCGCGCGATACCCTGCGCCGCAAGGCACTCTATGCCTGCGACGAGATCACGGGTTTCGTCACCGCCGTGGCGTTGGTGCGTCCGTCCCGCTCGCTGTACGACCTGGAACCAAGTTCCGTGAAGAAGAAGTGGAAGGACAAGGCCTTCGCGGCGGGCGCGGAGCGCGCCAACATCGAGGCCGCCACCCACGAGTTTGGCCTCGACCAGTGGGAACACGTCGGCAACGTGATCGTCGCCATGCGGCGCATCGCCCCCGAGCTGGGGCTGGTGGGCAACCTCCCAGCGCCGTAAATCGATTTGCCGGGGCGGACGGTTGTCCGCCCCATAAAATTGGGGGTATATCCTTCCATTATGCCATTCCCTGCAATTGGAAACAGTGCTATGCTTGCGTCGTTATTCTTCACGCTGACCCCACTCGCTGGGATACGACCTCCCGCGATTGGCATCGTAGACATAGTTGTGTTCCCAGTCTAACGCACAAAGGAGGCTGAAATGCTGGGTTTTTCGCAAGTCGGAGGAGTACTTTCTGGTATCCTCATCTTAATCCTGGCGCTGATCGCGTTATCGGGTATTCGCTTCATCCCGAACAACCGCATCGGCATCGTGGAAAAACGCTTTAGCGGCCGCGGCTCGGTCAAATCGGGCTTGATTGCCTTGAACGGCGAAGCCGGTTTCCAACCCAAGGTGCTGCGCGGTGGTCTGCATTACCTGATGCCGATCCAGTACGTGGTTCACACCATGCCGCTCATCACCATCCCGCAGGGCAAGATCGGTTATATCTTTGCCCGCGACGGCAAACCGCTCGAACCGACCCAAACCCTGGCAAGCAACGTGAACGCCCAGGATTTTCAGGATGTGGAATCCTTCCTGAAGAACGGCGGACAGCGCGGTCCCCAGCGCCTGATCCTGCGCGAAGGTACCTATGCCTTCAACCTGGTGCAGTTCGTGGTCATGACCGAGGGGCGCATTTACACCCTGCCGCTCAGCCGTGAAGAAAATGACACCATCCAGAAGATGGCCGAAGTCATCAACGAACGCAAGGGCTTCCGCCCCGTCATCATCAAGGATACGGACGACCTGGTCGGCATCGTGACCGTCCACGACGGCCCGTCCCTGCGCCAGGGCGAGATCATCGCCCCGACCGTGGGTGACAACCCCGCCGAAGAGGACACCTATCACAACAAGTTCCAGGATTCGGACCGCTTCCTGAGGGCGGGCGGTTTCCGCGGTCGCCAACTCCAGGTGCTGGTCGAAGGCACGTACTACATCAACCGCCTGTTTGCGACCGTCGAGATGATCCAGAAGACGATCATCGAAGTCGGCAACGTGGGCGTGGTGGTTTCCTATACTGGTGAAACCGGTGCCGACCTCTCGGGCATGGAATATCGTCACGGTGAACTGGTTTCACAGGGCAACCGCGGCGTGTGGAGCGATGCGCTGCTGCCGGGCAAGTATGCCTTCAACACGTATGCGGGCAAGGTATCCACCGTCCCGACCACCAACATCATCCTGAAGTGGATCCGCAGCGAGAGTGGCTCGCACCAGTACGATGAAAACCTGACCGAGGTCTCGCTCATCACCAAGGATGCCTTCGAGCCGTCGCTGCCGCTCTCGGTGGTGGTGCATATCGATTACAAGAAGGCCCCGCTGGTCATTCAGCGCTTCGGCGACATCAAGAAACTGGTCGAACAGACCCTCGACCCGATGGTCTCGGCCTACTTCAAGAACGTCGGCCAGACCCGCACCCTGATCCAGCTTTTGCAGGAGCGCTCGGCCATCCAGCAACAGGCCAGTGTGGAGATGAAGGAAAAATTCGCCCATTATAACCTGGAGTTGGAGGAAGTCTTGATCGGTACGCCTTCCTCTGCGGCGGGCGATACCCAGATCGAAACCATCCTGATCCAGTTGCGCTCGCGCCAGGTGGCTGTCGAACAGGTGGAAACCTACAACCAGCAGGAAAAGGCCGCCGTCAAGGAACGCGAACTGCGCGAGGCCCAGTCCCGCGCCCAGATGCAGACCAAGATGACGGAAGCCGAGTTGAGCATCAACATCCAGAGCAACCAGGGTAAGGCCGAGTACCAGCGCTCCATCCAGCAGGCCGCGCAGATCCGCGCCCTGGCCGAAGCGGAATCCGAGAAGATTGCCCGCATCGGTATCGCCCAGGCTTTGGCCACCGAGGAACAGGTGCGCGCCTATGGCGGCCCGCAGTTCCAGGTGACGCAGCAGGTGCTCCAGCGCTTCGCGGACGCCATCCAGCAATCGGGTGTGGACATCGTGCCGCGCGTCCTGATCAAAGGCCAGGGCGGCGAAAACGACAACAGCACCGGCAGCGTGATCGAAGGCCTGATGGCCATGCTGCTCTCCGAAAAGATGGGCGTGCCCCTGACGGAACAGGGCGAGCGCTCGCCTGAAATCGAGACGCTGCGCAAGCAGATCCGCGAGAGTATGGCCGCCACCAGCAAGCCCGCCGAAGAGACGAAGTAACGTCGAACCCGAAGTCCCCCCGAAGCAGTTCGGGGGGACTTTTTGGCCGCCCGGGGTTATGCTATACTGCGGACATGGCAACCAAACTCGTACACCTCAACTGGAACCCCGAAGAGAAATTCGTTCTCAGGGACAACGACGACCATCGCGTCGTTATGAAACCGACGGGCGTGAGCGCCTCGGACCTGCTGCCCATGGCGCTGATCGGCTGCGCTTCGCACGATGTGGTGGAGATCCTGGGCAAGCAGCGCCAGGACCTGCGCCAGCTCAGGGTCAGCGCCGAAGCGATCCAGGATGACGACCCGCCCTGGCGCTTCCGCAAGATCCACATCCACTACCAGGCCGTCGGCCGGGACATCGACCCCGAGAAGCTGCGCAAGGCCATCCTGCTGAGCGAGGAAAAGTACTGCTCGGTCTACGCCACCTTGAAGGACGCGGTCGAGATCACGCACGATTCCGAGGTGGTGGAGGGCTGACGGAGCTGTTCCATCCGCGCATGAAAAAATCGCCCCGCAAGGCTGCGGGGCGATTTTTGTTTTTCCAGGGCGGTGCTCAGGGCTGCGGCGCTTTCGGGGCGGGTCTTTTGGCGGGCGCGGGTTTGATGATTGTAATGAAGAATTGGATGACCGCCAGCAGCACGGCCGTCAAGACGAGGGACATGGCCATGCCGATGGGGAAGTTATCGAAGGACTTGCGCCCGGCGAAAAGCAGCAGGTTCGAGAACAGGTAATAGAACAGGGTATTGCGCCCAATCGAGGCCAGGATGGTGTTGACCACCGGCACCCGCTCCAGCAGGCGCGCGCCCGAGTACCAGGCCATCAGGAACAGAATGCCGCCCACGATCCACTGGGTGTCGGGCGGAAAGCGCTGGGCCTGCATGACGTTGTAATGCACGTAGCGATACGCGATCACGCCCAGCGCGCCCGCGATGGTCAGGATCCACGAAAAGCCGATCCGATGCTTGGCCACGGCCAGGCCCAGCAGGAAGAAGACGAAATAATGCAGCACGGGGAATCCGACCGATACGTTCAATTCGCAGCCGACGAACAGGCACAACTGCGGCGACTGCACCCAGGCATACGGCAGGAAGGGCGTCAGCAGCAGGAGCAGCGTGGCGATCCCCAGGCGGGGCCACGTGTCGGTGATCCAGTTGAGCGGACGCATCAGCAGGCCGCCGATCAGCGAGGTCAAGGCAAAGGCCGGCAGGAATTCGGACAGTTCGGGCAGGGTGCTCAACAGCAGCACCTTGCCCAAGGTGGCGGGAGTCCATTCCTTGGCATGGACGATCAACTCGTAGGCGAACCCCGAAATGTAAAAGGCGGCCAGGATGCGCGCAGAATTGGACAGGACCTGCATCCAGGTCAGCCGCCCGCGCGCGTGGGAAACCTGCATCCCATAGCCAAAGCAGAACAGGAAACCCGAGAAGGTTACAATGCTCAGCGTGTAATAGATGTTGCCGGCCACACCGTTGGTGGTGCTCCACAAATCCATCATGTGGCCCCAGACCATGCCCACCACGAAGATGCCTTTCAAAATGTCGATGCCGTCGTCGCGTTTGTGTTCCATGAAAACTCCTGGCGCAATTTTACTGCCAAAATTATTTTTTCTGTGCGTGGTACAATCTGCCCATAATCGAATAACGACCAGTCAGCGGCGAAGCCAGTGAAAGTCTGGCACTGTCGCGCAACTGTGAAGGTCGTCAGAGAGTCACATGGTCAAAGAGTCACATAGTCGACTAGCAAGGAATTCCCTGCTATAAGACTATCAGACTCCAGACTATCAGACTATCAGACTCACCCAAGTCAGGTCGCCCGCCCTGGTCGGTTCGCCACACTCTCGCAGAAAGGAGGTGGAGGACGGCCTGCTCGGATTGCCTCTCCTACCTCCCCTGTCCACTCGGCAGGGGATTTCGATTCAAATTTCGCGTGGCGCGGAATGGCATTCCGCGAATCGGCGGGATTCCATCCCGCCCCACAAACACACAGGAGTTTCCATGTTTCGCAAATTGACCTTCATCCTGCTCGCCCTGGGGTTGTTGTTGACGGCCTGCGGCCCGTCCGCCCCGGCGGCTGGTTCCATTAAATTGACCGACGGCCTGGGCCGCGAGGTGTCCCTGGCTGGCCCGGCCCAGCGCATCGTCTCGCTGGCGCCCTCCAATACCGAGATCCTCTTTGCCATCGGCGCGGGGAGCCAGGTGGTGGGCCGCGACGAATTTTCCGATTACCCCGCCGAAGCAGCCAACGTCGCATCGGTGGGCGGCTCGATGGGAGAGTACAGCGCCGAAGCCATCGTGGCGCTCGAACCCGACCTGGTGCTGGCCGCCGAGATCAACACGCCCGAACTGGTCAAGCAGCTCGAAGACCTGGGCCTGACGGTCTACTACCTCAAGAATCCCAAGACCATCGAAGAGATGTATGCCAACCTGGGCATCGTCGGCCAGTTGAGCGGACACGACACGACCGCCCTGGTCGATGCGCTCAAGGCGCGCGTCCAGGCCGTGGACGAGAAGATCGCGGCTGCCACGGAACGTCCCGCCGTGTTCTACGAGATCGACGCCACCGACCCCGCCAAGCCGTACACCTACGGCCCGGGCAATTTCGGCGACCTGCTCATCACCCGCGCGGGCGGAGTCAACATCGGCGGCCAGCTCACCGACCCGTATCCGCAGATGAGCCTGGAGCAGATCGTGGTCTCGAATCCCGCCCTCATCCTGCTGGGCGACGCGATGTGGGGCACCACGCCCGAATCCGTGCTGGCCCGCCCGGGCTGGGAGACCATCGCCGCGGTGCAGTCCAATGCGGTCTTCCCCATCGACGACAACCTGATCAGCCGCCCGGGTCCGCGTTTGGTGGATGGTCTCGAAGCGTTGGCGAAATTGATCCATCCCGAATTGTTCCAGTAAATTGCACGTAGG
>JBMOMS010000096.1:0-17638 GCA_049324895.1 Chloroflexota bacterium | reverse complement strand
AGATCGCCCACCGCCTGCGCCTGTCACACCTGACCGAGCGCTTCGGCCAGGCGGTCTTCAGCGGCGCGGAGATGCCCCACCCCAAGCCCGCCCCCGACGTGTACCTGGCCGCCGCCCAGGCCTTCGACGTGCCCCCCGCCCGCTGCGCCGTGATCGAGGACAGCCTGCCCGGCGTGCAGGCGGGCGTCCGCGCGGGGATGACCGTGTACGGCTACGCCGCATTGACCGACCCGAGGCTGCTGGCAGAAGCGGGCGCGATTCCCTTCCAGTCCATGTCGGAATTACAGGAGATTCTCAAATGACCTACAACCAATTCATCCGCTACGTTCTGACCTTCGAAGCCGTTGTGCTCAATGCGGGCACGGGCGCCATGTGCCTGATCGCGCCGCAGGGATTCATTGCGCAATTCAGCGCCGAACCGCTCACCGCGGTGGGCTATGAATTCATCCGCTGGTATGGGGTGCTGCTGTGGGTACTGACGGTCTACGTCCTGCGCCTGCTGCCCCTGAAAGATGACCGCGCCCTGGCCCCCGCGGTGGAGGCGCTCCTGTTCGGCGACCTGGCCCACCTCGTGGTTTCATACCTCTTCTTTCAAGCGATACCCGTCTGGTCGTTTGCCTTCATTGTCATGTTGGTTTTCACCACCACACTGGCGGTTTTGCGTTCGATCTGGGTCTACAGGTTTCATACGCAAAAGCTATAGTCAAACCAGGAACTCCTGCCCATGCAGGAGTTTTTTATTGCCTCTTCACAGGGCAGTATACTCTTTGGTATAATTTATATACTAAACAGTATATGAAAAACAAACCGACCGAACGCGATACTGCCGAGCGCATCCTCCAGGATGGCTGGGAGCTCTTCCAGCAGAAGGGCTATCGCGGCGTTTCCACAGACGAGATCTGCCTGCGCTGTGGAATTACCAAGCCTACGCTTTACTATTACTTTCACGATAAGGAAGACCTGTTCGTCGAGGTGCTGCTGCACCGCCTGCAGGGCTTTCACGAGGTCATTGAACAGCTTGGGAACCTGGAACAGCGCCTGGAACGCATCGCCGCGGCCATGCTGGAGACTTTCCAGGTGAATTACGCCCACCTGATGCACGACCTGGAACACATTAAACGGGAGGAGAATGTAATCCGCGTCCGCCAGGCCTTCGCAGCTGAACTCTTCTCCCCCATCACATCCTTCATGCAATCAGCTGTGGACGCGGGCGAGATCGTGGGCGAGGCGAATTTCCTGGCGCACGTCTTCATGGGCATGGTGGAAAGTTACATTGCCCATTCCCGCGAGCATGGAGACAGCGCCACCCTGGCAAAAAAACTGGCCGCCTTTTTCTTGAAGGGCGCAAAATAAAATTTCGGAGGGATCATGTCTGATGCAATGCGCATGTACGTCGAGGTGGGATTCAATGTCCTGTACCTGATCGTGGTGTGGACGATGAACGCGATCATGTCGGCGCGAATGAGGGCTGTGCCGCAGGAGAACCGCAAACTGGCCGGCATGTTCCGCTGGGCCTTCGTGCTGCTGGCCCTGGGCGATACGGGCCATGTCGGCTTCCGCGTGCTGGCCTACGCGCTGGGCGGGCTGGAGCAGAACAGCGCCCTGCTGGGCGCGGGCGCGCTGGCCACGGCGGTGACGGTCACGTTTTTCTATGGGGTTATGCTGTATATCTGGAAGGAACGCTACCACGGGAAATTCGGCCTGCTGGAATACAGCCTGCTGGCCACCATCCCCGTGCGGCTGATCGTGATGGCCTTTCCGCAAAACGAGTGGGGCGCCAGTGTCCCGCCCGTCTTTTGGAGTTTGTTCCGCAACCTGTTCCTGATCCTGCTGGGCGTGGGCGTGCTGTACCTGTACCTGCGCGACTCGATCCGCGACCATGATCGCCTCTTCCGCTGGATCGGATACTGCGTGCTGTTTTCCTACCTGTTCTACACGCCCGTCATTTTGTTCTCGCGCGACATGCCGATCATCGGCATGCTGATGATCCCCAAAACGGTCATGTACGTGGCCATTCAGTTCCTGGCCTACTTCGCTTTGTGGCCGCGGCAGACTGCGCTTCCATCTGCCGCTTCGAGCGATTGATGGTATCCCTCCCAACAACCAGGGTATTTTGGAGGGAACAAGTTCTTTTGCGCATCTTCCCGAAGTAGAACTTCGGGACTCCGGGGCACGAATGAAAACAAAATCTCCCGCCTGCAACGGGAGATTTTGTTGGGGGAGGAGTCTCACTACATGGCAACAACAGTGAGTTGCGACATTTATATTCCCAACCAGGCATCCTCGACATGGGATATTGGTCACACCCATCCGACGCGCATCCCGTCTCCATGACGGAAGCAGGCCCGGGACAAATGGGGTGGGAGTCCTCAAAATGGGCGTGCTATAATTTTCAGCGGCAGTCACCATCCACAGGAGCAGCATTCCCATGAAAATCTACCGCTACTGGAAAATCGAAACGCGCAGGATCGACATCGAAGGGGAATCCAAAGAGATCAAGGTGTACGGCGGGTCGAACCTGTCGCTGGAGGATGCCTCGCGCAATGCGCTGGCGAAGATCGAGAAAATCGGCAGGAAGATTGGGGGCGAGCGGAACGTCTTCGACGATTACGAGGCGGAGATTCGTGAGGAGGTGCTGGAAGAGGTGCGCAGCGACGCCGTCATCACCCGCAACCGCTACGGGGCCAGTGTGCTGAACGTGGAACGGCTGTTGATCATGGACATCGACAAGCCCAAGTTCTCCTTTTTCGACCTGCTCAAAAGGCGTAATGGGGATCAAGATAAGGACAAAATCTACGAGATGGTGCGCAAACTGGCGGCAAAATACGGGAACCTGGCCTTCCGCATCTACGAGACCTTCCAGGGAGCCAGGGTGATCGTGCTGGGCAGGGAATTCGACCCGCGCGACCCCGCCACGGCCAGGATGATGAAGGAATTCCACTGCGACCCGCTCTACACGCTGTTGTGCGCAAAGCAGGCCTGTTTCCGCGCCAGGCTGACACCCAAGCCGCGGCGCATGAAACTGCGCGGCCGCAAGTTCGTTTTTCCGCGCGAGGGAAATGACGCCGAGACTCAACAGTGGCTGGACGAGTATGCCCGCGAAAGCCGGCGTTTCAGCGTGTGCAAGTTTGTTGAGCAGGTGGGCGCCAATCACCTGACGGATGACGTGGTGCGCCTGCACGATGAGATGACAGGGGCGCACACCCGCCTGCCCCTGGCGTAGTATCGTTACCAATGTAGCGCAATTTGGCAAATTGCGCCCGACAAATTGGAAATTGCCTTACAGATTTAACTTGTCACTCCTGGAGCCAACATGGAAATGAAAAACATCCCCTTCGGCATCACGGACTGGTCGCAGGTCGAGCCAGGCGAGCACGCAGGCGAGACGGGTATGGCCCTCTGGCGCACACGGCAGTTCGACCAGATCCGCGTGCGCATGGTGGAATACAGCGCAGGCTACCTGGCCGATCACTGGTGCAAAAAGGGACACATCCTGCTGTGCCTGGAGGGCGAGCTGCACACCGAGCTGGCCGACGGGCGCACCTTCACCCTGACGCCCGGCGTGAGTTACCAGGTAGCCGACGACGCCGAACCGCACCGTTCGTATACCTCCACGGGCGTGAAGCTCTTCATCGTCGATTGATTCCGCCAGTCCTGCGGGACGGCGGGGAGGTATAATTCCCCGTACGGCAGTTCAGGAATGTCTGGAGGAACACATGGATAGCAACTTGTTTTTCGTCCTTGGCGGCTTCGCCATTGTGGTCATGGTGGTGGCGGTGGGCTGGTTGTTTATGCGCGCCAATCGGGTCAACCTGACCGGGACACAGGAGGGCGAAAAGCCCGAGTGGATGCGTTCCACCCCGCCCAGTGAAACGCTGGCTGCCACGCAGGCGGACGGCGAAGGCATTACCTTGTTTGATGAGGACTCAGGGGAAAAGCTGGCCGCGCCCTTTGCCGAGCAGATCGAGGACATCCTGCAAGGCCTGATGGAGGCCGACCCGCTGTTGAAAAAATTCAAGGTCGATTTCGGCACCGCTCCCGACGGCGGGCTGGAGGTCTGGGTGGACGGCAAAAGCTACCGTGAGATCAAGGACATTCCCGAGGAACCCATCCGCGCGGCCATCCAGAAGGCGATTGAAATTTACAACAAGTAGCGGATGATGCGCGCCATCGCCAGCGTCACCTATCTCGTGCGTGACTATGACGAAGCGATCCGCTTCTTCACCGAGTCGCTGGACTTCGAGTTGGTGGAGGATACCCGCTTGAGTGAGTCCAAACGCTGGGTGCGGGTCGCTCCGCGCGATGGCGGGACCTGCCTGCTGCTGGCTGTGGCCGACAAGCCCGAACAGGTCAGCCGCATCGGCAGCCAGACGGGCGGGCGCGTGGCCTTCTTCCTGCACACCGACGATTTCTGGCGCGACCATGCCGCCATGCAAGCCAAAGGGGTGAAATTCCACGAGACCCCGCGCGAGGAACCGTACGGCACCGTGGCCGTCTTCGAGGATTTATACGGCAACCTGTGGGACCTGCTGGAACTGAAGACCCCATGAACACAAAATACGTTGCCTTTCTGCGCGCCATCAACGTCGGCGGGACGAAGATCATCAAGATGGATGGCCTGCGGCGCATGTTCGAGTCGCTGGGATGTGCAAATGTCGCCACCTACATCCAAAGCGGGAACGTGATCTTCGAAACGGAATCAGCCCCCAGCCTCGAAAAGCAGATCGAGGTTCAGATTCAACAAACCTTCGGCTTCGAGGTCGAGGTCTTCCTGCGCAGGATGGACGAAGTCAGGGCCATCGTGGAGACGAGTCCGTTTGGGCAGCAGGGCGCAGAGACGGTCTTTATCCACCTGCTTCACACCGCACCCCAGGCCGAATCCCGCCAGGCCTTGCTGGCCCTATCCACCGAAACTGACCGTTTCGCCGTGCAGGGGCGCGAGGTCTACTGGCTGCGGCGCGACCGCGCGAAATCCCCCTTCGACAACAACAGGATCGAAAAGGCGCTGGGCCTGTCTGCCACGGCGCGCAATTTGAACACGCTGACGAAGATCGTCGAAAAATACGGATAACACCCCAACAGAAGGAGAGATCGTCATGACCAGGGAATTTTTCAAAATCCGCGTCAAGAATTTGACCCTGCGCGAAGAGCCGACCGTCCTGTCGAAGATCCTGGAGACCCTGCCCAGGGGCGAGGTCATCGAAAAGCTCGACATGAACGAGAAGGGCGATTGGGTCAGAACAAAGTGGAATGGACGGGAAGGCTGGCTGTACAAGCGCTGCATGAAACAGGATGATATTCCCTGGCTGGCGGTGGCCCGCGGGGAATTGGGTGTTCAGGAAATCCCCGGCGCTGCGGATAATCCGCGCGTGGTGGAATACCTGCACGCCACGAACAACCTGGATGAAGCGACCCGCTCGAACGATGAAACGGCCTGGTGCTCGGCCTTCGTCAACTGGTGCATGCAGCAGGTCGGCATCGAGGGCACGAAACACGCGCTGGCCCGTATCTGGCAGGGCTGGGGCCGCCACATCGACGAGCCGTACGTCGGCTGCATTGCCGTTTTCAAGCGCGGGAATGGGTACGGCCACGTTGGCTTCTATCTGGGCGAGACTGCCACCAAAATCCTCCTGCTGGGCGGGAACCAGCAGAATCCCGGCACGGGCATCTTCGAGGTCAGCGAGAAGGAATACCCCAAGGCGGACTTTTTGGAGTACAGGTCGCCATAGCGCATTAGGCCCAATTTCAAGGCCCCCAGCCTGCAACAAGCTGGGGGCCTTTTTCTATTCGGATTTGGTTCGACGCCGCTTTGTCGGGGGCTTTTTTTCCTTAAGCAGTTTCGCAATATCATCCACACTGTATTGATCCAGCCATTGATGGCGGTCATTGGAATAATCCCCCTGTCCCATCTCGAATTGCTGCATGAAGCGGATCATTCCAATCACACCGAGTTCACGGGACAAGGCCTCCAAGCCAGCCACACGGATTTGTTGAGGAGTCATTGCCTGTATATTCATTAAATCATCTCCTTTAGCCAATCCAAAGGGTTCATTACTTTTACGCAAAGTTTCTTGGAATATCGTTGGGCTCGCTTCAGCAATCGGTCATCTGTCGACAAAAATATATCTGCCTTACCCAATTCAGCACATGCAAGGTGGACGGCATCGAAGCCAGTAAAACCAATCTGCTCAAGTTCCTTTGCACGTTCCAATTCCTTGTTGCCAATCGCGATGGACTGACTGATAAATCCAGAGACTCGTTTCAATCTTGACTGTTGTTCTGCATCGGGCGCACGATTAATTTCGATGTCCAACGCCTGGCTACCAAGCCAAAGCCATTCCTTGCGTGATAGTCTCGCAAGAATAATCATCATGGCTTCCGTTTCGAGCCGAATACGTTCCTGGCTTTGGTCATCGAACGGGCGGTTCAAACAACAGGTATCAAGGTAAACTTTCATCCTGTGGCGAGTATAGCACATCTATCCATCCGCAAAGAAGGTCAGCTTATTGAGAATTTTCGTATCGAACCAGGCTGCTTCACGCCGGTGGTACAATCTCGAAATAGAGAAAGAGATGACCATGCTTGCTGAAACCCGCTATGAACATATTGTATTGGATTCTTCCCGTGTCCCCATGATCCTCGGCACGACGATGAAGGTGATAGAGTTGGTTCTCGCCCAGGTTGCCCATGGTTGGAGCGCGGAGGAGTTACGCATTCAATTCCCACAGCTCAGCCTGGGACAAATATATTCGGCCCTGGCCTATTACTGGGACCATCATGAGGAGTTGGACAAGGATATCGAGCAGCGGGCGAAAAAAGCCAACGACATTCGGAAATCCACGGCCATCCCTCCCCTGGTCAAACGGCTGAAGGATGAAGGACTAATCTAATGTCTTTGTCTTTCTACACGGACCACCACGTTCCAATTTAACGACCGAGGCTCCGCGCCTCACGAAAAAAGTCTCCCATGCAAGTGGGAGGTTTTCGTTATAATCCACCCCATGCTCATCCCTGACCGTATCATCACCCAAATGGAACTGCGCCGCAACACGGGCGAGCGCGGTTCGCGCATGTGGATCGCCCGCGACGGCATCGTCTACGACGTGACCGATTGTCCCAAATGGCGCACCGGCCTGCACGAGAACCTGCACTTCGCAGGCCAGGACCTGACCGACGAACTGCCCGAGGCTCCGCACAAAGACGAAGTCTTCAAACACGATTGCATAAAAATTGTTGGAAAGTTTGAAGGTTAAACGTTCAACCTGCAACTTTCAATCTTCAACCCCAATACAAGGAACTCACTCAACATGACCAATCTCAAATGGTGGCAAACCGCTCTCTTCTATCAGATCTACCCGCGCTCCTTTGCCGATGGGAACGGCGACGGCATCGGCGATTTCGTCGGCATGACCGCGAAGCTCGATTACCTCAAGGACCTGGGCGTGGATGCCATCTGGCTGTCGCCGCACTTCCCCTCCCCCAACTGGGACTGGGGCTATGACGTCAGCGATTATTGCAACGTCGCGCCCGAGTACGGCACGCTGGACGACTTCAAGCTCTTCCTCGACGAGACCCACCAGCGCGGGATGCGCCTGATCCTCGACCTGGTGCTGAATCACACATCGGACGAGCACGCCTGGTTCCTTGAATCCAAGTCCAGCCGCGACAACCCCAAGGCCGACTGGTACGTGTGGGCCGACACGCCGCCCAACAACTGGCAATCCTGCTTCGACGGTTCCGCCTGGACCTACGCCCCCGAGCGCGGCCAGTACTACTATCACTACTTCATGAAGCAGCAGCCCGACCTGAACTGGCGCAACCCCCAGGTCAAGCAGGCCATGTGGGATGCCGTCCGCTTCTGGCTGGATATGGGCGTGGACGGCTTCCGCCTCGATGCGCTGGGCACCATCTACGAGGACCCCAACATGACCCCGCACAACGTGCCGTTGAGCATGGTCGAGCTGCGCCGTATGAGCGACACCGCCAAAACCCCCGCAGAGATCAAGCTCAGGGACAAATACTGGCATGACATGTTCAAGCATCAATGGGGCGGCCCCGGCCTGCACGACCTGATGAAGGAACTGCGCGCCATCCTCGACGAATACGACGGCGACCGCATGTTGGTCGGCGAGGACGATAACATCGAATACATGGGGTATGGCGACGATGAACTGCAACTCGTCTTCAATTTCCCGCTCATGCGCACCAAGCGCATCACCCCGCCGCACATCCGCAAGAATCAAAAGGAACGCCTGGCCCAACTGGATGCGCTGCCCGTGCGCGGCTGGCCGTGCAACACGCTCGGCAACCACGACTGCTCCCGCATCCACACCGCCTTCGGAGACAAAATCCACGACGCGGAACTGGCCCGCCTGAACGCTGCCCTGGTGCTGACCCTGCGCGGCACCCCGTTCCTCTACAACGGCGAGGAGATCGGCATGACCGACCTGCTCCTCACCGATCCGTCCAAACTGCGCGACACCATGGCCACCTGGTACTACGAGCAGGCCATCCACGAACTGAAGGTGGATCCCGCCGAGGCCCTCGACCACGCCGCGCGCATGACCCGCGACAAGAACCGCACCCCCATGCAGTGGTCGGCTGCGCCCAACGGCGGATTCTCCCCCACCCACGTGGAGACCTGGCTGCCCATTCATCCCAACCATGCCGAGGGCATCAACGTCAAGGACCAGAAGGATCATCCCGCCTCCCTGCTCAATTATTACAAGCGCCTGATCCACGTCCGCAGGTCCACGCCCGCGCTGATCGAGGGTGAGTACTCGCCGCTGGCAGTGCGCTCGCAGGAGTATTTCGCCTTTCTGCGGACTGCGCCGCTCCACGGCTCCGCTCAGGGCGGGCAAACCGTGCTGGTGGTGTTGAACTACTCGGGCCAGCGCCAGGCGATGCAACTCAAGGCGCCTGGCTTCAAGACCGCGCGGGTGCTGTTCTCCTCGTCAGGGCGCAGCAAGGCCGACGAAGCGCTGGCCAGTCTGACGGTCGGGGCCTTCGAGGTGTTGATCGCTGAACTCAAGCCGTGACCCCATCCAAATCCCAATTCGTCACCTTATGCGGACGCATCTTCCGCGATACCGATCCGACCTATTTTCCGCGCAGCGCATATCGCGGGCGGGTGCTCTACTTTTGCACCGAGTCCTGCCTGGGCGCCTTCCTGGCCAATCCCGAGGCTTTCTACAAGGCGCATCGCAACTCGGATAAAAACAAAAACAAGCTGAAATATGACAAACTCAAACCTGTGGAATGAAGGCGACACCGTGATCCTGCGCGGTGTGTATGAGGAGCGCCCCGTCTACGTGCACTCGGCGCGGGTGGTGAAAGACACCCCCGAGGAGACCGCCCTGCTGATCTGGCCCGGCGCGGAGTGCATGGTGCCCAACGGATACCTGCAACATGCGCACAGCGCCGCCTGGGACCGCTGGCAGGAGACGCTGAACAATCTCCTGGATTTGCAGCCATTCACCTGGCACACCAACCGCTTCCTGATCCTGCTGGAGCCGGAGAAATTCTATTCGACCATCTATATTTGGAAGGCCGCCTCGAATCGCTTCGACTGTTACTACGTCAACTTCCAACTGCCCTTCCGCCGCACCCGCCTGGGCTTCGACACGCTCGACCTCGACCTGGACATCATCATCCAGCCGGACTACACCTGGAAATGGAAGGATGTGGACGAATACCAGCGCGCCGTCCAGTTGGGCGGCATCCGCCCAGAGTGGGCGGCCTCGGTCGAACGCGCGCGCTTCGAAATCTCCAGGCGCTATTCGAATCGGACTTATCCCTTCGACGGGGCCTGGCGCTCCTGGCGGCCCGACCCCCATTGGACGCCGCCCGCTCTGCCCGCAGGTTGGGACGCCACGGATTGAACAGAAAACCTTGATATTGTAGCGGTGACTTTAGTCACTTGTCCCGCATTCAGGAGACTCCCATGCCCAACTCACAACCGAACGATAACATACACCCCGTTTCCCAGGCCGAGCGCATTCACATCCTCGACATCCTGCGCGGATTTGCCGTCTTCGGCATTCTGGCGGTCAACATCGGCGGGTTTGCCACCCCGGTTTTCTTCCCCGGCTATGTCCCGCCCGAGCTGGCCTGGTACGATGAACTTGCAGAAACACTGATGCTCTTCTTTGCCGAGGGCAAGTTCTATACCATCTTTTCCTTCCTGTTTGGATTGGGATTTTCGGTCCAGATGGCGCGCGCCGAAGCAAAGGGCAGGGATGTGCGCTCCTTTTATCCGCGCCGACTGTGGGTGCTGTTTGCCCTGGGCATTTTACACGCGGTCATCTTTTGGATTGGCGACATCCTGCGCCTGTACGCCCTGCTCGGTTTCGCCCTGCTGGCTTTCCGCAAACGCTCGAACAGGACCCTGTTGATCTGGTCGGGAGTATTCCTCGCCATCGGGTTCTTCCTGCTCGTCTTCATCGGCGGTCCGCACGGCGGCGGAGAGGAAATGCCCGGCATGGACGTGATTGCGATGGCGCGGCTGGCCTACAACAGCAACTCGTTCCTTTCCGTGGTTATCTTCCAGTTCTTTGCCGCCTTCATTTCGTTCATGGTCATCGCCTTCACACAGGGCGGGACGGTGATGGCGCTCTTCCTGCTCGGCCTGCTGGCAGGACGGATGAAGTTCTTCGAGCAGTTGGGCGAACATCGCGCCTTTTTTGCGAAGGTCATTCCGCTGGGCTTGCTGCTGGGATTGGTTTTCAACGCGCTCTTTGTCTTCACTGAGGAACCCTGGCTTGCCAGCCTGGGATTCACCATCGGCGCGCCCGCGCTGGCGGCGGTATATGTCAGCGGCTTGTCCCTGCTGTCGCTCAAGGAAAATGGCGCGAAACTGCTTGCCCCCATCTCGAAGGTCGGGCGCATGGCGTTGACCAATTACGTCATGCAATCGGTGGTCTGTTCGCTTCTCTTCAGCGGCTACGGTTTCGGGCTTTACGAAAAAGTCGGCGCGGCCGGACTTTGGGGAATCACCTTCGCCATTTACCTGTGCCAGATCCCGCTCAGCGGCTGGTGGCTTTCGCGCTTCCAATTCGGTCCGCTCGAATGGCTGTGGCGCTCGCTGACCTACAGGGAGCGGCAGCCGTTCCTGCTGCGTTCATAACCCCTGATGAAACAATGAGCCATGCGTGCAGAAGCAACGCATGGCTCATAAAATTTAAACCCTGAGCGCATCAACCTTTGGGCTGCTGCTGGGTGATGCAGTGGATGTTGCCGCCGCCCAGCAAAATTTCGCGGGCGGGGACGCTCACCACCCTGCGGCCTGGCAACAGGTTCTGGAGCGTTTCCAACGCTGCGGCATCGTGCGGGTCATCGAACGAAGGGATGACCGCCCCGCCGTTGCACAGGTAAAAGTTGATGTACGAAGCCGCCATGCGGTCGCCCTCTTCGCGCGGGATCGACCCTTCCACAGTATCCACGCCCCCGGCTTCTTCGCTGGTGATGAGGATCGGATTGGGCTGGTGGATCTTGTGGACTTCGAGTCGGCGTCCCTGCGCGTCGGGCTGGGACATCAGGTACTCGTAGGCCTCCGCCGAACGTTCATACTGCGGGTCGGACTGGTCATCCGTCCAGGTGAGCGCCACCACGCCCGGGCGCAGGTAACAGAGGAGGTTATCCACGTGGCCCGTGGTCTCGTCGTGGAAGACTCCGCGCGGCACCCACAGCACCTTCTCCACGTTGAGATAATTCTTGAGATGGGATTCGATCTCGGCCTGACTCAAATCGGGGTTGCGGCCCGGGCTGAGCAGGCATTCCGCGGTGGTGATGCAGGTGCCCTCGCCATCCACGTGGATCGAGCCGCCTTCGAGAACGAGCGGGGCCTTGTAACGGTCGACTCGTTCGATTTCGAGGATTTTTTGCGCGACAGCCTCGTCCAAATCCCAGGGGAAGTACAGGCCGTTGTAGAGTCCGCCCCAGGCGTTGAAACTCCAATCCACGCCGCGCACGCCGCCCCTGCCGTCGGTGACAAAGGTCGGGCCGCAGTCGCGCAGCCAGGCGTCGTTGTTGGAAATTTCCACCACGCGGATGTGCGCAGGGAGCATGCGCCGCGCGTTCATGTATTGATTCGCATTGACGCCCATGGTCAGCGGCTCGAATTGAGCGATGGCGGTCGCAACCGCCGCAAAGGCCTTCTGCGCGGGCTTGCCGCCCAGCCGCCAGTTGTCGGGTCGCTGGGGCCAGAGCATCCAGGTCCCAGCATGGGGCGCAAATTCGGCGGGCATGGAAAAGCCATCGGCGCGGGGAGTGGATTGAGAAGTTCTGGACATGTTATCCTCCGCGGTTTATTTTTTCTTTGCCCACCAGACGAGAATTTCGCCTAGAACAAGCGTGACGACCAGGCCAATGAGAATGGGGCCTGCATACGCCCAATCCACCGGCTCGCCGGGCACCCAGACAAAAAAGATGATCCCGGCGATGATGATAATTTCGCACAGGATGGCAAACAGCAGCGCAACCAGGTCATTGCCGGGGAATTTGTAGGGATGTTCGATGTCCTTATCCTTGCGGCGCAGGGTGATGAACGCCGGGAACATGATGGCGTAGGGCATGAAGAACAGCATGGAGCTGAAGGCAAAGAGTGTCCAGAACAGGTCTTCGGCGTTGGCTGCCAGCGCGCCGTAGATCAAAAGCACGGTTGTGGAAACCACACCGGTCAGGATCAAAGCGCCGAGCGGGGCTTCATTGCCTTTGCGCATGACGCCGAAATAAGCGGGCAGGTCGCCGTCACGCCCGGCTTCAGCCGTCATGCGGGCAGTGGCAATTGCCCACGCAAAGGTCTGCGTGAAGATGGAGTACAACGCCAGCAGGCCGAAGACGACGGTCAGCACACCACCGACTCCGTTTTCTCCGAACACCGCGCGGAAGGTGTCCACCAGCCCGTCGATAAGCCCGAGGTTGTCGAGCGGAATCACCACCAGCATGGAGCGGATGGCAAAGGTGTAGACCACACCGATGAAGATGGCCGAGACAATGATCGCGCGCGGCACATCCACTTTGGGATTCTTCATTTCGCCGCCTGCACCGGAGACCAGCTCGAAGCCGAGCATGGTGAAGATCAGCACCGGCAGGAAGAACAGCGCGTCGCCCCACACGGGTTTGATGCTTGCAAAGGACAGGTCATTGACCGGCGCGTTACCCTGAAGTTCATACACCACACCCGCGATGATGATGGCAAGGATGAGGATGACTTTGAACACGGAGGCCAGGTTGACAATCCACTTGCTTTCGTCGAGGTTGAGCAGACCCAGCCCAACGATGAGCCAGGTGGACAGAATGCCGATGGCGATGATCCACATCAGGTTGAGGTCGGGGAAGAATAACTGAGAAATCATCCCCGCCACAAAGATGAGCGAGGAGGGCATCCACAGCGCCATGTTCACCCAGTAGATCCAGGAAGTGCGCGCCGCCCAGGTCTCGCCAAACGCGCGCTTGACCCACACGTACAAACCGCCCTGGTCGGGATACGTGGAGCCAAGTTCCGCAGTGATCAAGCCGTAGGGGATGAAGAACAGCAGGACAAGAATCACATACCACGAGACGGCAGACGCGCCCATCGAGGACATGGATGCGACCGTGTCCACGAAGAGCAGGGCGCAGATGGTGAAGAGCAGCGTATCCAGGCCCCCAAGAGATTTGCGAAGTTCACGGGTTTCGGTGGTCATATCGAATTCTCCTTTTTTATCGAAGTGCATTCTGCAAAAACGCTTCGGTATATCCTTCGTAATATTGTTGCAGTTCCGCGCTGGGCTGGGGGCGGTTGGGATACAGGTACCACAAGAGCAGCGCTTTTTGCGTGTGGAAGCGATTTTCGGCTTCGTCGAAAATGACCGAGGAGGCGGAATCCATCACTTCGCTGGTGACTTCATAATCGCGGTTGGCGGGCATGCAGTGCAGCACCTTGCAGTGCCCGGGCGCCTGGTTCAGCAACTCGCGGTTGATTTGATACTTCGGCATGAATATCTTGAGACGCTCTTCCTTCTCGTCATCGTAGCCGTGATACCACCAGACATCCGTGACGATGAAGTCCGCATCCTTCACGGCTTGGATGGGGTCGTCGGTCATTTCGAAGGTCGCGCCGCTGGCTTTGCACGCGGCCCGGGTGACTTCCGCCTCAGCGGGGTCGACCTGATACTGGTCTGGCGCGGCCACCACGAGATGCGCGCCCAACGTGGGCAGGATCTGCCGCAGCGAAGTGCAAATGCACCCCACCGGCGAGGCATCACTGACGAAGGCAACTTTCATCTCCTCCAGGGTCTTGCCTTTGGGCAGGTGTTCCATCATCGTGAAGATGTCGCACAAGCCCTGGGTCGGGTGGCTGTACACCGTCATGCCGTTGATGACCGGCACGCTGGCGCAGCGCGCAATCTCGTGCATGGTTTCGAGCGAATCGGTGCGCGCCATGATGCCGTCGCACATGCGCGAGAGAACCTGGATGGTGTCGTATACGCTTTCGCGCACGCCGAGGTGAATCTCGCCCGGCTTGAGGTATACCGCGTGGCCGCCCAATTCCATCATCGCGGTTTCGAAGGAAACGCGCGTGCGCAGCGAGGAGGACTCGAACAGCATCCCCAGCGACATGCCCTTCAATAAGCGCGGCGAGACTCCGCGCCGGTCGGCGTCCTTCATGATTTGAATCAAATTGAGCATGTCGAGCAATTCGTCTTTGGTGAAATCGGACAGTTCGATAAAGTGTTTGGGATGTGTCATGTCAACTCCTTTGCGTTGGATAAAAAACGGAACACGTTGCGCCTGGGCGCGGGGCGTGTTCCGTTTGAATTCCATTTATTTGCCCAACTGCGGGTCGTTCAAAAAGTCTTCGATCTGTCCCTTGTGGAAGGCTTTGAGTTCTTCCGAGGGGCGCTTCATGCGCGGATAAAGGAAGTAGACCAGCAATCCTTTTTCCGCGTGCAGGCGATTTTCAGCCTGGTCGAAGATGATCGAGCGCGGATGATCCATCACCTCGTCGGTGGCTTCCACGCCGCGCGAGGCGGGCAGGTTGTGCATGAATTTGCAGTGCGCGGGGGCCTTGCTAAACAGGTCGAGGTTTACCTGGTAGGTCGGCATGAAGGCGGCGCGGCGTTCGGGGATCTGGTCTTCCTGTCCCACCCACCACCATAGGTCGGTGTAGATGAAGTCGGCGTTTCGGACGGCGGCGATGGGGTCTTCGGTGATGGTCAAGGTTCCGCCCGAGACGGCGCAATTTTCCTCCGCCATCCTGACCCATTCTTCGGGAGCCTGGTATTTCTTCGGCGCGGCGTGGGTGAAGTGGATTCCAAGTTTGGTACACATCAGCATCAGGGACGAGAGCACGTTGGTCGCGTCGCCGATGAAGGTCACGTTCAGGTCTTCGAGTTTCTTGCCTGCGGGCATGTGTTCGAGCATGGCGGTCACATCGCAGACCACCTGGGTGGGATGGTTGTAATCGGTCAGCCCGTTGAATACCGGCACTTCGGCGTGTTTGGCAAGCTCGGTCACGGTCTCATGTTTGAGGGCGCGGCAAAAGACGGCGTCGCACATGCGCGAGAGGACTTTCGCGGTGTCGTACATCGACTCGCGCACGCCGAGGTGAATTTCACCCGGCTTGAGGTAGAGCGCGTGCCCGCCCAACTCGGTCATGGCGACCTCGAACGAAACGCGCGTGCGAGTGGAGGGCTCCTCGAAGATCATCGCCAGCGAAGCGCCTTCGAGCAGCTTGGGCGTGCAGCCCTGCCTGTCGGCGGCCTTGATCTTGCGGGTCAATTCGATGATGTCGAGCAGTTCCTTCTTGGAGAAATCCTGCGTGTCGATGAAGTGGCGGACGGTCGTCATGGGTCGGTTCCTTTCAGGGAAAATGGTCAATTGTTCCGTTTCGGAATTACATAGTTCCGAATATGATTTCATTATAGCTATTTAACGGGAGGCATCCAAGTGATAAATGTCATGATTCCCGCAGCGCCTGCAAAAGAAAACCGCCCCGTGATAGGGGCGGTTCGTTTCACTCCTCCAGGCCAAAATCCTCCCTGGGCGGAATCCACTCATCGATATTGCGCAGGATGCGCGGCACGAGCGCGTAGCGGCTGACGGTCACGCCGGGGATGGAGGGCAGGGTCTTGCGCAGGAATTCGCGCAGTTCGTCGTTGTCCTTGAAGCGCGCCTCGATGGAAATCTCCTGCGAGCCTTGCCCAAACGCCACGTAGGTGATCTCGGGCATGGAAAACAGCCGCTGGACAATTTCGTCCTCCTTGGCCGGGTCGGCTTCGAGCAGGATGTCGGCGGCGGTGACGTAGCCGAACGCGGCCGGGTCGACGATGGCCGTCAGGCGGATGATGCCCTCCGCCACCAGGCGGTCGATGCGTTTGCGCACGGTGCGCTCGTTGGCGCCCGTCTGGCGGGCAATCTCCGAGGCGGCCACGCGGGCATCGGCGTGCAGGAGGCGGAGGATGTCGTAATCCAGTTGATCGAGGGTCGCTTTGCGGGGGGGCATTTTGTCCTTTTGGCCTCGGAGGGTTCCGAAACCTGCCGAATTCTATCACCCATGACGGCCCCCGTCCAATCCGCGGTTTCAGGTTAGAATGTGACACACATGGAAGGAAAGGATCATCGATGAAGCAATATCAAGGACTGGAACTCATCACAAACCCCATCCACGAGCACCTCGGCGGCCACCTCGACGAATTCCTCATCCCGCCGCCGGTCTTCGTTTCGATGCAGGCAAAGGTGATTGCTTTCGACCCCGCGGCGGCCTCGCTGACCGTGCGCTTCCCCGTGCTGGAGCGCGACCTGAATCCCTACCACACCATGCAAGGCGGGATGATCGCCGCCGCCATCGACAACGCCCTCGGCCCGCTCAGCATGTTGGTCGCCCCGCCCAACGTCACCCGTACCCTGGAAGTTACCTACAACAAGCCGATCACGCCCGACCTCGGGACCTTCCTCGTCACCGCCAGGCTGGTCAGCCGCGAAAAGCGTTTCCTGAATTTCACCGCGGAAGTCACCACCGAAGATGGGCAGAAACTGGCGCGCGCCAGGGCCGTGCATTGGATCGTGCAGGAAAATAAATAGAGGGTATGCCATGTCAAAGGGAAACAACGACCAGGACGAGACGCCGATTCAGTTCCATATTCCCTCCATGAGGAGAAGCGGACAAGCCCCCATCCCGCTCAACCAGCCGCACTGGAAATATGGCAGGAGTGATCCCGCCCGGTACGGAGGGTTTGAGTGGTTTGCGAGTGTGCTTATGCTGCTCATGTCGCTTTCCCTCCTGCTGTCGGCCATCCTGGGTCCCAGTTTTGCATGGCCGCTCTTTCCAGTCAGCCTGGTCTTGACCCTCGCCACCGCCTGGTCCCTGGGCAGCATGATGATTCAGACCTGGAAACACCGATCATTGCGCAAGGACAAAAGGAAGGCGCCTCCCAAACGGACCAGGCAGCCCAGGAGGCGCAAGGATTATGGGTAAAAACGGTACCAAAAACGGACCTGAAGCTGATCTTCAGGCCCGTCGTATTCCACATAAAGAATGTTCACGCAGGGACCGGGATTCGGGCAATTTTTTTCTTCGGGCGGGAACGTGCCAGGTCGTAATTGGTTTGTAAATTAAGCCAGAACTCGGGGGAATTCCCGAAGGCATCTGCAAACA
>JBMOMS010000095.1:0-17730 GCA_049324895.1 Chloroflexota bacterium | reverse complement strand
TGCGCATTACCGCGGAATACGACTTCCCCATCCTCAAGGTCGACGACTTCGGGCACAACTGTCCCAACACGAGCCTGCCCGTCGGGGGCCAGGTGAGAATGGATGCAGATGAAGGGACAATCGAAATCGTGGGGAAGTGCGTGCGATAACACGGTTGCGGTCCGTGAAGATCACTGGACTGCTTGCATCAGAGCAAGGGAAATGCGTGAAAAACTTTTGAACCACGGAGGCACTCCCGAAAGAGCATCGGGACGATGTGAGCCACAGAGGTTTTGATCGGTTTTTCTCTACCGTACATTATTCAATCGGGACGCTGAAAACGCTGATCGACGCTGATAAAACCAGAAAAGAGTCTGCGTTTTTCAGCGTTCATCTGCGTCCCCGTGGGATCTGTATGGTAGAGAGATCGGTTTTCATTGAGGGGCGCGAGTTTTTGTATCCATACCCAGGGATATTTTGGAGTGCGCAAATTGTACTTGTGCGTTATCCCGAAGTAGAACTTCGGGACTCCAGGATACGCCCTAAAATTTTGAGAGCTACGAGTATTTACCTTTTTCGAGTAACCGCCCAATAGATTCCCCGCCAGACCAGCATCCCCAACGCGGAGGTGGATGCCAGCACCACGGCAAAGATCGGGAGGATCGGCGCGTTGAGAATCAATCCGCGCAGGACGGCGGCCAGCGGCGCGGCAAACGTCATCGCCAGCACGGGACGCCAGAGTTGCTTGGGATCCGAGACCACCTCGGCGCGAAAGAGGCCATAGACGGGGGCCAGCAGGAACCAAGCCAGCGAGACGGGGAAGAACGCAGCCGCCATGCGCGGCAGGAAGGACAGGTTCGCTTCGCCGTGGGTGGCAAATCCGATCACGGTCACGAGGGCGATGGCCAGCAGGTCGCCCAAAACCAGGTGGAGAGTCTTCTTTTGCATAAAGTCCCTGTCGAAAAAATGGAAAGGCCCTGTTGGTTCGCAACAGGGCCTCGTGTTTTACAAGCCGTTCCTGAAGAAGAAAAAGGCCAGCGCGGCCACGATCGCCACGAACAGGAAAGCCAGCACCAACATGCGGCGGGTGCGGCTGTTCTCCTCGGCAAACGGGTCATCGCCAATGGCGCCCATGTCAGACTGGGCCAGGCTGCCGCTTTCGGGCATCTGCGCCTCGATGGCATCCACGTACTCCTTGGCTTCCGCCAGGCCCGCGTTGGTCGCCAGGCGGTAGAGCTTGATCGCCTCGATCTTCTGTCCCCTGGCCAGCAGGGTGCGGATCGGGTCGTCGAAGGCTGCGCCGCCCGCCCTGGCAGGGGCCGCGGCCTCAGGAATGTGAATCGTCCCGCCGCGTTCCAGCGCCTCGACGGCGTCCTTGGCCTGTTTCAAGTCCGCGCCGGTCCAGCCGCGATACAGTTTGATCGCCTCGATCTTTCTATCCTGCGCCATTAGGTCCAGGATTTGCCGCTGCCGCGACGAATCCATCCCAGGCGGCATCGGGGCGGAGGCAGGAACGCCCACCCCAAAGCGCAGCGCCTCGACCGCAGCCTTGGATTCCGCCAGGCCCGCGTTGGTCAGCAGGCGGTATTCCTTGATGGCCTCGATCATCCTGCCGCTTTGGGCGATCTGGCGGATGCGCGCTTCCTGTTCGGGCGGGAGGCCAGTCATGGCTACTCTTCCTTGCGCAGGGCGGGGAACAACAGCACTTCGCGGATGGAGTGCTTGTTGGTCAACAGCATCACCAGGCGGTCGACGCCCATGCCAAATCCGCCGTTGGGCGGCATGCCGTAACGCATGGCGCGCAGGTAATCCTCGTCGAGCGGATTCTTTTCCTCTTCATCGTCCGTGTAGTCGCGGCCCATGTCGAGGAAGCGCTGCTCCTGGTCGAGCGGATCATTCAACTCGGTGAAGGCGTTGCACAGCTCGAAGCCTGCCGCATAGCCCTCGAAGCGTTCCACCGTCAGCGCATCGCCGGGGATGGACTTGGCCAGCGGCGAAATGTCGCGCGGATAGTCGTAGAGGAAAGTCGGCTGGATCAGGGTCGGTTCGAGGAATTCGCCCAGCAGGAAGTCGATCATCTTACCGCGCGTCACCTTCGGGTCGGGGGTCTTGTTCGGGTGCTTGGCGCGGATGGCCTGGAACAACGCGTCGGCGGTCTGGTGTGCGGCGATGTCGATGCCGCTGGTTTCGAGGATGCCCTGGCGCATTTCCACGCGCCGCCAGGGCGGCTTGAAATCCAGAACGTAGTCGCCATATTTCACCTGCGTGGTGCCGTTGACCTTTTCGGCCACGTAGGCCACCATCTGCTCGGTCAATTCCATCACCTGGAGATAGTCCGCGTAGGCGCAGTAGAACTCGAGCTGCGTGAACTCGGGGTTGTGCTTGAACGAGACACCCTCGTTGCGGAAGTCGCGCCCAATCTCGTAGACGCGCTCCAGGTTGCCGACCAGCAGGCGCTTGAGGTACAGTTCGAACGAGATGCGCAGGTACATGTCCTGCTCCAGCTCGTTGTGATGCGTGATGAACGGACGCGCCGCCGCGCCGCCGTACAGCGGCTGGAGGATGGGCGTTTCCACTTCGAGGAAGTCCTGCCCGTCGAGGAATTCGCGCAGGGCCTTGACGATGGCCGCGCGCTTGCGGAAGGTTTCGCGCACGTCGGGGTTGACGGCCAGGTCGGCGTAACGCTGGCGGGCGCGCAGCTCGGGGTTATCCAGCGCGGCATAGCGGACGACCGTGCCGTCCTCCTGGGTCACGTCCTTGTCGGCGGGCAGTGGGCTGACCGATTTGGCCAGCAGCCTGAATTCCAGGACCAGCAGGGTGGCCTCGCCCGTCTTGGTGCGCATCATGTTTCCCGAAGCCTGGATGAAGTCGCCGATGTCGAACATCTTGTCGAAGAAGGCCAGGTTCTCCCTGCCGATCTCGTTGATGCGGAAGAACAACTGGATTTTGCCGCTGCCGTCCTCGATGTGAGCGAAGGTCAGCTTGCCCATCGTGCGCATGGCGCGGATGCGCCCCGTCAGTGTGGCCTTGACCTCGCGGCCCTCCCCCTCGGCGGCTTCGAATTCGGCGATGGCCTGCACGGAAGTATGCGTGCGCTGGGCGCGGGTGGGATAAGTCTCCACGCCCTCGGCGCGCAATTCCTCCAATTTCTGAAGGCGGACTTTTTCGAGCGAGTTATAGTCTGTCATGAATGAGAACCTCTCTAAACAAAAAAGCCTCGCGCCCTATACAGGTGCGCGAGGCAACACAGGCGCGCGCCCGTTAGCTGACCTTGATGATCTTCACCTTATACGTGCCGCTGGGAGTCTCGACATTCACCTCATCGCCGTGGCGATGGCCGAGGATGGCCTTGCCAATGGGCGATTCGTTCGAGATCTTGCCCTCGCGCGGATTGGCCTCGGCCACCCCGACGATGGTGTAGGTCTCGGAATCGAAGCCCTGCTCCTTGATGGTCACCTTCGAGCCGATCTGGATCAGGCCCGACTTATCCTTGTGGTTCTCCTCGATGACGCGGGCAGTCGCCAGGAGCATTTCCAATTCCTGAATGCGGCCCTCGACAAAGGCCTGCTCATTCTTGGCAGCCTCGTATTCGGCGTTTTCGATCAGTTCCCCGCCCTCCATAGCCTCATGCAGGCGATTGGCGACTTCCTGGCGCTTGACGTTGCGCAGGTAATCGAGTTCGTCCTGGTGTTTTTGAAAGCCTTCTTTTGTCAGGAAATTAGTCGGCATACTGGGTTAGTCCTGCTAAATAGAATTTTGCATCTCTGATTCCAGAGATGCAAAGCCAAACGAGTATAGGGTTTTCCCGATAAGCGGCCTTAATATATCATGATTCAAAAGCGGAATCAAGACTCATTTGCGGCCAAACGCCATAGGGAGATGCCCCCTTTGTCCCGCCCATAAGCGCGGACGGCCTCGAAAAGCGCCTCGGGACTCTCGAACAGGCTCGAAAGCTGGGATCGATAGGCGGAAATGCCCTCCACCCAGGCCTCCAGGCCTGATTCGGTGACCGGCTGGAGCGCTTCCTGCATCCCGGCCGTGTTCGGGGCCAGTTCCGACGGGTGATTAAACAGATAGGGGATATCCGCATCGTACCAAATGGGCCGATTCAGCCGCTCGACGGCCCGCCTCACGGTGGCATGATCCACGTGGCGGCCGATGCCGAACTGGCCCACCACCACGTCATCGGGCTGGAGGCGGGCGGAAATGGCGGCGGCGATTTGGGCAGGCAGGTCCGCCTCCTCAGGCAGGGGCGGGACGAAGACCTCCAGCGGGTACAACCAGCTTCCATCCGCGCCGCGGCGGTAGATGCAATCCAAAAAATCGAAGTGGACGGTTTTCGCGCCCACGATGGCGGCGGCCCGCTCATCCTCAGCGCGGCGCAAGCGCACGGCCTCCCCAGCGGACGGGAAGCCCCACTGGAAATGCAGCACCTGCGCAAAGGGTGAAAGCTCGTCCCCGGGCGGAAAGCCGCACATCAGGGTCCAAATTTCAACGGGCAGGCCTGCCCGCGTCTGTTCGTGGATCAAACCGCCCGCCGACAGCACGGCGTCGTCCAAATGGGGGGAAATATATATCCAGCGCATGCGGCCATTTTTACCACAAAAATGCAATTCTTCCCCGCCCAAGCGGATGTACACTTGGCAGGAATGAGGTGAAGATGCAGGAAAGACGAAAACAAAACCGCAAGAATTTGAGCGCCTATTCGCAGGTGTACGACCTGGAGGAAGGAAACTTCCTGGGCTACCTGGGCGACCTGACCCCGTCGGGCGCGATGATCATCGGGGAAAAATGTATGGAGATCGAGCGCGAAGTGACCCTGCAATTGATCGTCCCCGCCCTGGAGGGTCACGCTGCCCGCCGCCTGTCCATCCCGGCGCGGGTGGCCTGGTGCGAACCGGATGTCAGCCCGCAATTCCACAACATTGGTTTCGAATTCAAAGAGGTCAGTGACGAACAGCGTCGCATCCTGGAAGCCATCATGCAGGCCTACGAGTTCCACCACGAGGACCTGCCGCAATATCCATACCGCCCCGCGTCCCACCGCTAGGCAGGGGCAGTTGCGGCGGCGTGATTGATTCTGCCGCCTGATTTTGCTATACTCTTGCTGTGAGCACGCTGACCAATGACGCCTTCCTGGACCAGATCATCCGCAGCCAGCGGAAGGCGATTCGTTTTTATTTGTTCTTTGCGGGCGGACTGGTGCTTTTGGGGGTGATTGTTCTCGCCGCTGCCTTCCTTTCCCCTCTCTGGTTCATGGCGGGCACCCCGATCATCGCAGATGTGTTCAAGGGGTTGTTCGGCGTGGGCGGCGCCTTCGTCACCTCCCTGAGCGCCTTCCAGGTCAAGGAAGTCCTGAACCGCATGGAAAAAATCCAGGCCTTCGAGACCATCCAATCGCAAATGAACAGCTTGAAGAGCGGTTCGCGGGGAAAAGACGCCGAAACCCGCAAACGTCTCGAAGAATTGCTGTGGAAAATTGTCGAAAAAGCGGCTTTGAGTTAGGACACAAGCATGGACAAACCCGAAGACCAAATCGAGGCCCTGGCCAGGAACATCGAGCGCCGCGAACTGCTTGCAAGGCGGCGGGCCTGGCTGTTGTCGTTGATCCCGTTGGTGTTTGCGGGGCTGCTGCTGGCCTACACCGTCTGGCAGGTCGCCAGGGCGGAAATGAAACTGGTCCAGACCGAGACGAAACTCGCCCACACCAGCTCCCAACTGGAGACGGTCGAGACGAATCTGACCGGGCTGCAATCCCAACTGCCCACCGCCCAGGCTGCCCTGACGCAGGTCGGGGAGCAACTGACCCAGGTCGGAGAGCAGTTGACGCAATCCCAGGCCGCGCTGGAGGCCGCCCAGCAGGACCTGGCCCTATCGCAGTCGGCGCTGGCCACGGCCCAGGCCGATCTGAATTCGGCGCGCGCATTTATTCGTAACGCCTGTACAATCAATGAAGAGGCGATCAAGGAGTTTATGAATCAGGAGACGCCCGCAGTCGAGATGCTGCGTTTCCTGCTGGTGATGCAGAAGGAGAATATTCGCTGGAATCCCGGGGGCTTCTCCCCCGAGGAGGGCTTTGATTCTCCCGACTTCGCGCTGTACGCGCTTCAAAATCTCGGCTTCCTGACGGGCTACACGCCCGGGTCCCGCCCCTGGAACATCCTGCGGCCCACCTCCCGCCTCATGGATGGGGACATCGTATACTACGACAGCGGCTATACCATGTTCTATTACAACCTGCCGGTCAGTTATGGCAGTTCCGAGACCCGGGAGTGCGTGATCGGCATGACGCCGCTCGGCATCCAGGCGCAACGAATCGATTTTGCTGAAAGTCCCGATTACCTGAAGGCACCCTACAATCCATAACCATACAAGGAGGTTGACATGACCAGGAAACCAGGTGTGATCGCCATTCTGACGGGCGGGGGCGATGTGCCGGGCTTGAACCCGGCCATTCGGGCGGTGACCATCCGCGCATTGCGGGAAGGCTACCGCGTCATCGGCATTCGGCGCGGCTGGGCCGGGCTGGTGGATGTCGTGCGCGACAAGGGGGCGGACAATTCGAATAATTACCAGGAATTGACCGAAGAGATCGTCAATCGCGCAGGCCGCACCGGGGGAACCTTCCTGCACACCTCCCGCACCAACCCGAGCAACGTCAAGAAATCCTCGGTCCCCGAACACCTCAAGGACAAGTTCAACGCCGAGCGCAACGACCTGACGCCCGAAATGCTGAAGAACCTGGACTTCCTGAACGTGGACTACCTCATCCCCATCGGCGGCGATGACACGCTCAGCTACGGCGTGCGGCTGTACCGTGAGGGCATGAGGGTCATCGCCATCCCCAAGACAATGGACAACGATGTGCCCGGCACGGATTACTGCATCGGCTTCAGCACCTGCGTCACCCGCACCATCGCGTTGACCAACAGCCTGCGCACCATCGCCGGCTCGCACGAACGCTTCCTGGTGCTGGAGGTCTTCGGGCGCTACGCTGGCTTCACCGCCATGCTGCCCACCCTGGCAGGCGCCGCCAACCGCTGCGTCATCCCCGAGTTCCAGTTCAACATCGAGCACCTGACCGAGTTGATGAGCAAGGACCGCCTGCGCAACCCCAGCCTCTACTCCATTGTGCTGGTCTCGGAAGGCGCCACCTTCGAAGGCGGCGACGTCATGTTCGAAGGCCAGACCACCGATGCGTTTGGGCACGCCAAACTGGGCGGCATCGGGGACGTGGTCGCCTCGGCCATGAAGGAACTTTCACCCAAATACAACGGCGGCAAAACCGTGGACGTGGTCAACCAGAAACTCGGCTACATGGTGCGCGGCGGCGACCCCGACGCCATCGACTCGATCGTGCCGATGGCCTTCGGCAACCTGGCCCTCGACCTGATCCTCAAGGGCATCCACGGACGGCTGGTGGTGCTCAAGAACGGGCGCTACGACAACCTGCCGCTGGACGTGGTCACGGCCACCAAGAAACTGGTCAATGTGCAGCGCTCCTACGACACCGACCGCTACCGCCCCAAGTACGAGAACTTCGAGATGAAACCGCTGTTCATCATGACCAGCGAAGGATAACCACCCCATCCCAGCCTTCCCCCAGATTCCGCCATTTGAATTTGGGGGAGGGTTTTCGTGGCATAATGCGGGGGCAATTGTGTGATCAGGAGCCAGCAATGGAATCAATCAAGGAACTCTATCGAATCGGCATCGGCCCGTCCAGCAGCCATACCATGGGACCGCGGCGCGCGGCGGAACTCTTCCGCGAGCGCAATCCATCTGCGGCTTCGTTTCGCGTAAAGCTGTACGGAAGCCTGGCCGCCACGGGCCGCGGCCACCTGACAGATGCGGCCATCAAGAGCGCCCTCGCCCCCCTGCCGCTCGAAATCATCTGGAAGCCCGAACGGGAACTGCCCCTGCATCCCAACGGGATGCGCTTCGAAGCCCTGACCGCCGAAGGCAGGACCTTTTCCCGCTGGGAGGTTTATTCCGTGGGCGGCGGCGCCCTGCGCGACGAGGGCAGCCTGTCGGTCCCGAAATGCGTTTACACCACCAGGAGCATGCGCGAGATCCTCGAACACTGCAAACAGACCGGCCAGGCCCTGTGGGAATACGTCGAAGCCAACGAAGGTCCCGACATCTGGGAACACCTGCGCGAGGTGTGGCAAGTGATGCAGGCCGCCATAGAGCGCGGACTGCGCGCCGAAGGCGTGCTGCCCGGCGGATTGGGCGTGGCGCGCAAGGCCTGGGCCTTCCATCGCAAGGCCAACCTCTCGGGTCCCTTGCTGCAGCGGGCGGGACGGGTCTCGGCCTACGCCCTGGCCGTCTCGGAGGAGAACGCCAGCGGCGGCGAGATCGTCACCGCGCCCACCTGCGGCTCGTGCGGCATCGTCCCCGCCGTGTTGAAGCACTTGCACGAGACGCTGGCCTGTTCCGAAGACTCCATCCTGCGGGCGCTGGCCACGGCGGGCCTGATCGGCGACATCGCCAAGCACAACGCCTCCATCTCGGGCGCGGAGGTGGGCTGCCAGGGTGAGGTGGGCGTGGCTTGCGCAATGGCGGCGGGCGCGGCGGCCCAACTACTGGGCGGCACCGCCCGTCAGATCGAATACGCCGCCGAAATGGGACTCGAACACAACCTCGGCCTGACCTGCGACCCGGTCAACGGGCTGGTGCAGATCCCGTGCATCGAGCGCAATGCCTTCGCCGCCGCCCAGGCGCTGGCCTCCGCCGATTATGCCCTGTTCACCGACGGCAGCCACCGCATCTCCTACGACGACGTGGTCTCCGTCATGCGCGAAACGGGACAGGCCCTGCCCTCGCTGTATCGCGAAACCTCCGAGGGTGGGTTGGCCGCCGCCTATCAGCGCCGGCGCAACAGGAAGGCCGCCGCCGGCCAGCAGGTCCCGCCGCCTTCCGAGCCTTCTCCGACCAATGGCGGATAAACTTCGATATGCAATCGCTGTACACTCATACCGCCTTGTCATCCCAAGTCGAATTAAAAATCGGAGACCCTCATGCCTGAAATGCGCCTGTTGAAATGCCCCGCCTGCGGCGGTCCGCTCGAACCTCCACGCGGAGAAGCCGCCATGAAATGCACCTACTGCGGCAGCGCGGTGGTCATCCCCGAAAGCCTGCGAGCCGCTCCCGAAACGGCGGCCAGCCCCCAGGTCAGTCTGTTCTCGGGCATCGACATGAACGCCATGGTTGGCTACGGCGCACAGTGGAGCGAAGTCGTCCAGCTGGCGCAAAGCGGCCGCAAAGAGGAAGCCATCCGAAAATACATGGCGCTGACCGGCAACAGTGAATCCTCGGCCCGCTACATGGTGGACAACCTCTCGGGCGCGCAGTTCTACGACAGCCAGGCCGTGCAGCAAATGTACGCCCCCTACATGAACACGGTCGCCGAGACGGTCAAGACCACCACGCGCTGGTCGCTGTGGCTCGGCTGCGGCATCACCGCCCTCACCGCCTGCATCATCCTGGTCACGGTCATCCCCGCCCTGATCGGCGTCTTCGCCAGCGTCTGGGCCAGCCTGCCGTAACGCCTGGCGGGAAAGGACAGGAACGCCATGCGCATCCCGACTCTTGCCCTGGCAGCGCTGATCCTGCTGGCGGCCTGCGCCCCCGCGCCGACGCCGACGGCTGATCCCGTTACCGCGACTCCCGTCTCCACTGAAACCGCCACTCCCGTCCCGCCGCTCCCCAGCCTGACGTTCACGCCCCCGCCCAGCCCAACCTTTACGGCCCCGCCCACGGCCAGCGCTTCGCCCACCTTCACCCCCCTGCCGACGGTTGCAAGCCTCCAGGCCAGCGTCAGCGCCGATTTGCTATCCTGCCGCTACGGGCCTGGCTCGGAGTACCTCTTCCTGTACGGGCTGCGCAACGGGGCGAACATCGAACTGATCGGCCGCACGGACGGCAACGACTGGGTCTACGTGGCGGGGAAGAATCCGTGCTGGGTCAGGGACGATTTCATCACCATCGAAGGCGACCCGGCGCGCCTGCCCGTGGTGTATCCCGGCAGCGCCGCGCTGCCCAAATCGCCGTACTATCCGCCCACGACCATCCGCAATGTCACACGCGCGGGCAATACCATCACCGTGCAGTGGAGCGACGTTCCGCTGCGGCCAGGCGACGAAGAAGACGAGTCGATGCTGCACTACATCGTCGAGGTCTGGCGCTGTGAGGCGGGAGAATACATCTTCGACCCGCTGGCGACCAACGAGCTGTCGATCACCTTCGTGGATGAGGCAGGCTGTTCCCAGCCCTCCCACGGGCGCATCTTCGTGCAGGAAAAGCACGGCTTTGCCGGCCCGACGGAGATTCCCTGGCCGTAAATGCGCCCCAAGATTTCCGCGACCCCTGCCCGTTTAAGACAGGCGGCGCCCGGTAGTGCAAGCCGATGCACCTGCACTACCGCAGCAGCCGCTTTCTCTCCTACAGTCCCGCCACAGCCGGGATGATTTCTTTTGCAAAGGTTTCGAGCGGGGTGATTTTGTGGGCATCCGGCATATTGAAGATCGCGTGGGTGAAGCCCATTGCCGAAAGTTTTTTGATGCGGTCGATGAGGCTGCCCACCGTGTCTGTCCCGGAAAGATGCGCGGTGGAAAGGGAGGTTTTCTCGACGGTGTTGTAATCGCGTCCCAACGTATCGCAATGCGCTTTGAGGGTGTCGAGTGACTTTTGCATGTTCTCCGGCCCGACCCACTCGCCAATGTTGCAGGCATCCGCATATTGGGCAACCATGCGCAAGGTTTTATTCGGCCCGGTTCCGCCAATCATGATGCGCGGGTGCGGACTCGAGAGCGGGCGGGGATTGTTGGTGATGGCCGGGGCGGAAAAATGTTTGCCGGTAAAGGAGGTCTCATCGCTGCTCCATAACGCCTTCGCCAATTTCAGGCTGTCTTCCAGTTGTTCGAAGCGCTCGGATGTGGACGGATAGGGGATGCCATTGCCTTTCGCTTCATCCTCATACCAGGCCGCGCCGATGCCAAAATAAGCGCGACCAGCGGAGAGGATGTCGAGCGTGTTGACCATCTTCATCAACACGGCGGGGTTGCGATAGATCACGCCTGTGACCAGGACGCCCAGGCGGGCTTTTTCAGTCAGCCCTGCAATATATCCGAGCGTGGTGTAGGCCTCCAGCATCGGATCGGTATAGGCTTCACCGAACAAGCCTTTGATCTGATAGTAATGATCCATGACCCACAGGCTGTAAAAACCTGCTTCTTCCGCCGCGGTGACAACTTTCTTCAACGCAGGGCGAATCTGCGCCGTACCGCCGGGGACTTTGAAAGAGGGAATCTGTAATCCAATGTGCATCATAAAACACCTCGTTTGTTAAATATCCAGGTTTCTCGTACCCAACCACTTCACTTTTTCAGGGTCGCGATGGTCAAAGAAACAACTGGTTTTTGTGTCCAGGGTTGCAATCGCCGTCAGGTCTTCCACGCTTAATTCAAAATCAAACACGCTGATATTTTCCAGCATTCGTTCTTTGCGGGTTGATTTTGCCAGGGCGATGATGCCTCTTTGGACAACCCAGCGGAGAATGACCTGCGCCGCGCTTTTGTTGTGCTTCGCGGCGATGGACAGCAGGATTTCATTCTGGAAAATATTATTCCTGCCCTCTGCAAATGGAGCCCAGGCTTCGACCGTGACATTGTTGTCTTGTAAAAACCTTCGGCTATCCATTTGCTGTTGGAAGGGGTTGACTTCGATCTGATTGACCGCAGGCGTTACTTTGTTATGGATCATCAAGTCCGTGATGCGGTCAGGCTGGAAGTTTGAAACGCCAATGGCTTTGATCTTGCCTTGTTGATACAGTTCCTCCATTGCGCGCCATTCGCCGTACACATCGCCGAATGGTTGATGGATCAGATACAGGTCAAGGTAATCCAGTTGCAGGCGATTCAGGGATCGTTCAAAGGCTTTGAGCGTGCCTTCGTAGCCCTGGCTCTGAATCCAAAGTTTGGTCGTGATGAACAATTTTTCCCTGGCGACGCCGCTTTGCTTGATGCCCCTGCCAACCGCTTCTTCATTCATGTAGGAAGCGGCAGTGTCAATGTGTGTGTATCCAACTTGAATAGCGTCAACTACGCTTCTTTCACACTCGGCCGGGTCGGCGATCTGAAAAACGCCGAAGCCAAGAATTGGGATTTCAACGCCGTTGTTTAATTTTACAGTTTGCATGATTTTCTCCTGATGTTTCTATTATTATTGCAAGTCATCTCAAAAATGTCATCCTGAGCGTAGCGAAGGATCTCTGACGACGAAAGTAGAGACTCTTCGGTCGCAACGGACGCTCCCTCAGAGTGACATAACATTTTCAGACAGGTTCTAGTGTTGTTCCGGGGTAAGCAGTTTGGTGAACGAAAGCGAGGCTAACTTCCAGCCATCACGTTGCTGCACATATACTTCCGTCACCATAAAGGGATTGATGACTTCATTGCCACCGACCACGGCAAGCAGCGTAATTCTGTTAAGAAGGACAGCCGTGTTGTCAATGATATTTACTGACACTTCATGAATCTCCGCCTGCTTGTAGTGAATCCCGCCGCTTTTGATGATCTCCATTTCGCGTTCTTTGCCCCACGACCCGCCCATGTGGACAAAGACAGACTTTTCATGGAAGAGCGCATCCAGAGCGTCAATATTACGCTCTGACATCCATTGCCATTTCTCTTTGGAGAGATCGATTACTTCCTGTTCCAGGTTTACCGTTTGCATCCTTTGCTCCTTTACTCCTTGAAAACTTCTTTTGCGACCAGTATGGCGGAGATTGCCCGCGGCCACCCCGCATAAAAAGCCAGGTGAGTCATGACCTCGGAAAGTTCTGCCTCCGAAATGCCGTTCGCCTTGGCTCGGTTCAGGTGACCGGGAAGTTGATCTGTATTGCCGTTCGCGATCAACGCCGCAACGGTGATCAGGCTGCGATCCCGCTGTGAGAGTCCTTCACGCTCCCACACATCGCCAAACAGTACGTCGTCAGTTAGTTCCGCCAACTTGGGCGCAAAATCGCCCATGAGTTGCTGCGCGCGGGATTGTTCCTTCGGTTCAGACATTTTTTGTATCTCCTATAACTCGAATCAACACCCTACTCCGGTATCACTTCATTCAGACAATTGAATCTGTGACAACCATCTCAAACAAGTCTCTCGTGTCCACTTCCCCTAGCACCTTGCACCTCGATCTTCGAAACTTCACTGTCGATCTCATGCAGATCATCTGGGGACAGTTCAATAGCGGCTGCACTTATATTCTCTTCCAAACGGTGTAGCTTACGTGTGCTTGGGATGGGTACGATAAAAGGCTTTTGGGCCAGTAACCAAGCCAGGGCGATCTGGGCTGGCGTCACAGCACTCTTCTTAGCAATCCTGCCAAGAAGATCAATAAGAGGTCGGTTGGCTTCCATCGCCTCTTGCGTAAACCGAGGGAATCGACTGCGAATATCACTTCCCTCAAACGTCTGATCAGTACTGACCTTGCCGGTTAGGAAACCTTGCCCGAGAGGACTCCAGGGAACGAAGCCAATTCCAAGTTCCTCGCAGGTTGGCAACACTTCCGCTTCTGAATCTCGTGCCCATAAGGAATATTCGTTCTGTACGGCGGCGACCGGATGAACTGCGTGTGCCCGTCGAATTGTTTGGGCGCCAACTTCGGACAATCCGAAAAATTTGACCTTTCCTTCCGCAATTAACTCTTTCACAGTTCCAGCGACCTCTTCGATGGGGACATTTGGGTCAACACGATGCTGATAGAGAAGGTCAATCGTATCCACTTTGAGGCGCACAAGCGCTGCATCTACAGCTTGCCTGATATGCTCCGGGCGACTGTTTAAGCCTCTTCGCTGCCGTGTCTCAGGATCAATATCGAAGCCAAACTTTGTGGCAATTACCACCTTATCGCGGACAGGCGCGAGTGCCTCACCCACAAGCTCTTCGTTGACAAATGGACCATAGGCTTCTGCTGTGTCGAAAAACGTAACCCCATGTTCAACAGCAGTCCGTATGAGGGCGATCATTTCTTGTCTGTCTGGAGCTGATCCATAATTTACGCTCATGCCCATGCAGCCCAGACCGATGGCAGAAACTTCCAAGCCGCCTGTTCCAAGTTTTCGTGTTTGCATCTTTATCCGCTTTCTTTTTTGTAGTGGAAGGATATTTTCTTAGTACCGGTCGCCAAGCACTTTGATCCGGGCCATCGCGCTGTCAATTTGACCGAGGTCATCCGCCGTCAATTGGATGTTCACCGCGCCGTTGTTCTCATCCAGTCGTTCCAGCTTGCGCGAGCCGGGGATGGGCACGATCCAGGGTTTCTGCGCCAGCAGCCAGGCCAGCGCGATCTGCGCAGGCGTGGCGCCCTTTTCCGCGCCGATCCTTTCGAGCAGGTCGATCACCGCGCGATTGGCCTTGATGGCTGCCTGCGTGAAGCGCGGATTGCGGCTGCGGATGTCGGATTTGTCGAAGGTCGTGGACTCGTCGATCTTGCCGGTCAGGTAGCCGCGCCCCAGCGGACTGTACGGAACCAGTCCGATGCCGAGTTCCTCACAGGCGGCAAGGACGCCATTTTCTTCGATGGCGCGCCACCAGATGGAGTATTCGCTTTGCAGGGCGGCGACAGGCTGAACGGCGTGGGCGGCGCGGATTTGCTCCGCACTGGATTCGGACAAACCAAAGTACCTGACCTTGCCCGCCTGGATCAAATCCTTGACGGCGCCGGCCACATCCTCCACGGGGACGTTCGGGTCGGGGCGGTGCTGGTAGAACAGGTCGATGACGTCCACGCGCAGGCGTTTGAGCGAAGCCTCCGCCACGCGTTTGATCTGCTCGGGGCGGCTGTCCACCCCAACGCTGGGATGCGGGCCGTTTTCTCCATGCTTCCAGCCGAATTTCGTGGCGATCACCACCTGACCCTTGAAAGGCTCCAGCGCTTCGCCGACCAATTCCTCGTTGGTGAACGGCCCATACACTTCTGCCGTATCGAAGAAGGTCACGCCGCGCTCGACCGCCTTGTGCATGAAAGCGATCATTTCCTGTTTATCGGTGGGCGTATCGCCGAAACTCATGCGCATACATCCCAAGCCCATCGCGGAGACTTCCAATCCGCTGTGTCCAAGTTTTCGGGTCTGCATTTTAATTTCTCCTTTATTCCACGGCTGAAATCATGTCTTTTTCGTTTTTCAATACGGCTTTTTCATACACTTCGATTTTGTGATTCAAGATGTCCAGAGTCTTTTGCATTTGTTCCATCCTGGAAATCAGCAACCCACGCTGCTCGACCAGGATTTCCTTTCTGGCTGCGATGGTCTGGTCACCCTGCTGCACCAGTGCGATATAGTCGATCAGCACTTCCACGGGGAGACCCGCGCTCCGCATACATTTGACGAATTCAACCCGACGGATGTCGAGTTCACTGTAATTGCGGATGCCGCCCCCGTTTCGATTGACCGGTGGAAGGAGACCGATGCGCTCGTAGTAACGCAGGGTGTCGGTCGACAGGCCAAATTTTTCGCTGACTTCCTGTATCTTCATGTTTCACCTCGAAGGGGAGTATCTCGACAAGTTAAAGACGTAGGGCAAATTGCCAATTTGCCAGGCGCAATTTAGCAAATTGCGCTACAACTTCATCTGGTAGCGGTAGTAGTGTAACACCTGGAGTCGACTCCAAGTCAAGGGTTCATACGAAATTCATCGAGTATGGTAAAACTGCAAGGTATGTCATCCGTACGACATTGGAGATAAGAATGGACATCGAAACGCTCCGTCAATAAATCGCCCAGCGCGATTCGTTCAGCCTTCTCGAAACGGTGGACGTTTTCACCGGCGAACGGAAGATTCTCAAGGAATTCGATCCTCCTCAGCCACAGGCAAAGGGAGCGCCTGGCCGCCGCGAAGCACCAGCCGAAGATCCACCGCCCGCAGGGCTGGGTATCGCCCGTGGTTCTCGTGGACGGCCGCGCCGCCGCGGTCTGGACGCACACCCGCCAGGGCGACCGCCTCGCCGTCCACGTGTCGCAGTTCGATTCGCTTCCGCAGCGCATCCGCGCAGGCATCCGCGAAGAGGCGCGCTTCCTCGTCAGCCCCAACGTGGACGTCCAGGTGGACTGATGAGGACGGGAATCAGGGCCTGGAAGTCCAAACACAAGACACTCTCCCGCAAGCCGTCGCAACCTTGAGCGTCCCCGTCTTGCGGCCTGTGTGCGGTGGATGTATAATTTTGTGCATAGTTTGTTATACAAGTTTGCGCTGTATAACACCCCGCACAGGGATACTTTACGACAATTTTTGCTGAACACCTAGTTGGGCTGCTAACAAAGCACAAATCATGAAAAAACAATCTTTCAATCTAATTTTCGTTATTGCGCTCGGGTTGAGTTCTTGCTATTCGGGAAAAAACTCTGAGTCATATAACACTACAGTAAAAAATGATTATCTTGTGTACCTAACAGCACCTCAAATAGGTGAACCACAATTAACATTGTATGACCCTGCAAACAATAAACATACTCAAGTTCTAACTATTACTCGGCGCGACAATAGTTTCAGTCTAAGCAAAGACAATCGCTTGGCGTTTGCAAAGGACGGTAATGTCTATATTTGGAACTATCCTTTTACAGCTAATACTCCAACCGAAATCACCTTTGACGAAGCACCTACGGCAGAAAAAACGGTTTTATCTTGGAGTTCTGATGGGCGCTATCTTCTACTTACAGAAGCCCAAGCAGATAGCAAAAAACTTCTTCTATGGGATGGAAAGAATTTTTCAGAAATATACAATCCTCAAAGAGAAATTTATTTTTATCGGGCTAAGTGGAGTAACAATGGAGAGTTGGCGTTTACTGAATATTTTATCGATAACACTTCTTGGAAGATTTCTACTGGCGAAACTTTTATTTGGGATGGAAAGGATGTAGTTAATTTCAGCAAAAATCCATCCATGTATTATTTATGGAGTGAAGATGGTCAATTGGCATTTCTTTCATACCAAGATGGAGAATACAAAATTTCCGTTTGGGATGGTAAGTCAAAAAATCATGGTGCGCCAAATATTAAAACAGTTATCATTCCTGACGTAATGGTTTCCCCTGCATCTAATCTAACTTGGACTCGTTCTGGTTCAATTGTATTTATAGGACATGGAAAAACTGATTCGCACACTCAAGTTTATGAATGGGATGGTCAAACGGCAAGAAATGTAAGCCAAACCCCATCTCGTAATAATTATGGGGTGGCTTGGAGAAACGATGGATACTGGTCAGCATATGATAATTTCACAATGTATGTCCGTGACAATGCTAATCAAACCATATTGGAAACTAAAGGTGCTACGTCTAGGTGGACTCAAAGTGGTTTATTAGTTTTTTGCAAGCCCAATGGCATCAACTGGACACTTTCGGTATGGAATGGCAAGAGCATTGTCGATATTACTGATGGCGATTACATTTTAGCAAAGTGGACTAATTCAAATGGAGAATCTATTTTATGCACATTTGGGTAAATATGCTTCAAACGCCGCCCAACAAAGCGTCCCAAGAAACAGGATTCTACGGAAAACAGGCTTTTTTAGCGCATGTACTCCTTCCACCCTTAACCCAAAAAAACGCCGTCAATCCTCTTTTCAAAACGACGCCTTGCTTCCGGATTACTTCAATTGATCGAGCATGAATGGCACGGCATTTTATATCGACCAGCTTCCCAAACGGGGTCGCCTTGTCCATCGCCTTGCAAGTCATCTCATCAACAA
>JBMOMS010000094.1:0-17807 GCA_049324895.1 Chloroflexota bacterium | reverse complement strand
AAATTCGCACCTTTCTCGAAGCCGCGCTGGGATGCGAAAACGTCAGCGAAGCGTTGGCCAGGGACCTGGCTGCCTATTCAGGCGGACTGCCCCTGCTGCTGCGCGAGGCCGCCGACAGCCTGCTGGAAGCCCAGCGTTTGCACTACGCAGGCAAGCTCCCGCCCGGGCTGCGCGAGGCCCTGCGCCTGCGGCTGAACCGCCTCGAAGCGGAACCCCGCCGCATGATCGAGGCCGCCGCCATCCTGGGCCCCTCGTTCCTGGAACGCGTGCTGCAAGCCGTGCTGGGATGGGCATCCCCATCCTACGCCGCCGCCCTGGATACCCTGCTGGCGCGCCGCCTGCTGGTGAACGCCCAGTCCACCGGCCAGAACGATTACACCTTCAGCCACCGCAGCATCCAGGAAATCATCCTCGGCGAGATCACGGCCTCGCGCGCGGCTGAACTCCACGAAGCCGCCGCCCACGCTCTGGAGGAAGTACATGGCAAAAGCATGGGATATGCCGCCGAAATTGCCCAGCATTATGAATCCGCCGGGCAACCCATCCAGGCGGCCAGCCACTGGCTGCGCCACGCGGAGGATGTGGCTGATGTCTCAGCCTATGGGCACGCACTGGAAATCATCGCGCAGGCGGTCCAACTCGCCAGTGGCAATGCGTCCGAAATGCGTCCGCTGCTGGCCCAGGCGGCCCTGCTGCGCGCCGACATCGCCCACAACCAGGGACAGCTGGACCAGGTGCCGACGCTGCTTCAAGAGGCCCTCTCCCTGTGCATCGACTATCCCCACCTGTACTCCAAGGCCCTGTTCCTTCAGGCATACATGTTTTATACAAGCGACCATTGGCAGGAGGGACGCCAGTCGGCCTCGCAGGCCATTGCGCTGGCGCACACCAGTGAAGACAACCTGATGGAGGGACGCGCCCTGCACCTTCGCGCCCTGTGCGACATGATGCTGGGACGCACTGCCGAAGCGGTTGAAGACCTGGAAGCAGCCCTGTCCCGCCTGGAGGGGGCGGGGCAAAGCAAATCCATCCTGTACGCGCATAATCTCAACCACCTGGGCACTGCGTTGACCTTCGTGCAAGCCTACCCTCGTGCGACACAAGTCCTGGAGAAAGCCATTGCCATATCCAGGGCGGCCGGACTCAAACGCCTGGAGGCGCAGGCCCTGACCATGCTAGGGCAAACGGCCGTGAATCGCGGCCGTTACGCCGAAGGTATCTCGATCTATTCACGCTCCATTGAAGTGTTGGGGGATTTGTACATCCCCGGGCTGTGGGTCAAATACGCCGGACGGGGACTGGCTTATCTGCGTAGTGGGGATATTCAGTCCGCCCGAACCGACTTCGAGCGCGGCTTGGAAATCGGGATGCAAATCAACAGTCCGTATGCGCGCGCCGTGATGCAGTGTTACCTGGTCGGCGTCACGTTGGCGCAGGGGGACGATCCCAGCGACCTGCCCTCCTTGGTGGAAATCGAAGCCGACGCCGCCGAAGAACAGATCCATGCGGCAGTCTCACAAGCCAGTGAGGTGCGCGGGCAGGTCTGGCGCAGGCTGGGCCAGTTGGAGCGCGCCATCCAGGCGCACGAGCGCGCACTGCGCGCGGCAGAAGCGACCCAGGTGCCATTATTCATCCTTGGCGCGAAAATCCAATTGCTGCATGACCGCCTGCTGCTGGCGGTATCGGAGGATCTGCTGTGCGAGTTGGATGAGCTGATCGAACAGGTACGCGGCAGCGGCGAATTGCCCGTGCTCACCCGCGGACTGCTCGCCAAGGCGGATGCGCTGCTCCACAACCGGCGCGCTGCCGAAGCGCTCCCCTTCATTGAGGAAGGACTCTCCCTGGCGCACGCCTGCCCCGACAAGCCGCTCATTGCCGAGGCGAATTACCTGCTGGCCGCCGCCCAATTCCAGCTTGGAAATTTGGCCCTGGCCGGGCGCGCGCTGGCCCAGGCGGGGAGCATCGCCCAGGAGGCAGATTGGACGCTATTGATCCAGATCGAATCCTTGGAAGCGCAAACGGGGAAACATCCTGCCAAAACCGAGCAATATCGAAAAAAGTTGCTCAAGTCATTGGAAGATACGCCGAAAAAGAAGCCGTGCAAAACGGCTGACTAACGCTTTCATCTAATTTGGCGGGCTTCCATCCCGCCCTACGCATTCATCCCTTACATTGACCCACTATCAAGAATTTGTCTTAATTTCGTACCTTCTCAAAATTTCGGGGCGTGCTCTGGAGTCCCGAAGTTCTACTTCGGGATAACGCGCAAGTAGACTTGCGCACTCCAAAATACCCTTGATTATTGAGAAGATACTTAATTTCGTAATAACCGCTTCGCGTCAGTCGTTTTTTAGGCTGTGTCCGCGATTGCCCAGTCCTGCCGTCTCGCACCGTCGTGCTCGCGGCACGAACGGTGACGGCCTGGCTCAGGAAAGGCGCTGCTACGACCATAACCTTATTTACGCCAAGGCGCATTAGCACCTCGACAAGTAAAAAAAGATATGGGCAAATTGCCAGGCGCAATCTAGAAAATTGCCCCACAAATTCAAATGGGCAGGGATGCGGAAATTAACCGTGGCCCTGCCCGGCTGCACCTGCCCAGGCGTGGTCACCAATCAGGGATGGAATCGTGGTACTCGTTATCGGTCAATTGGATGAGGCCGCTGCCGTCAACATTCAATACGAAGATTTCCTTGTCACCATCCCGATCCGAATCAAAGACGAACCGCTTTCCATCCGGCGACAACGTGGGGTTGCGGTCATCACTGGGATCGGTGGTCAATCGCTGGACATTGCTGCCGTCGATGCCCATCCTGTAAATATCGCCCTGGAAGTTGCCGTCGGCGCGGTCCGATGTGAAGAGCAGGAACGACCCATCGGGCGACCAGGCCGAATCGGGCATGTCCCAGGCGGGGTGGTGGGTCAGGTTGACTACATCGCTGCCGTCGGCGTTCATCACGTAGACCTCGCCGTTGCCGTCGCGTTCGGAGATGAAGACGATCCGCCTGCCGTCGGGCGTCCATTCGGTGGGACAATCGAAGGCGGGATCTTCGGTGAGGCGCACCTGCCGGCTGCCGTCGGCGTTCATCACGTAAACCTCGCCGTTGCCGTCGCGCTCGGACCAGAAGGCGATCTTCGTCCCATCGGGCGACCAGGATGCGGTTTGGTCGCGGGCCGGGTCGTCGGTCAACTGGACCACATGGCTGCCGTCCGCATTCATCACATAGATGTCAAAGTTGCCGTTGCGATCCGAATGGAAAGCGATCTTCGTCCCATCCGGCGACCAGACAGGGCGCCAATCGAAGGCGGGATCCTCCGTCAGGCGCATCTGGTTTTGTCCGTCCGCGTCCATCACGTAGATTTCATTATTCCCGTCGCGGTCCGAGACGAAGAGGATGCGCCCGTTGGCTTGCGGCGCATCCGGTGCGACCACCAACGGCGCCCCGCCCCCATCGGGCGCGACCACTGTCGGTGAGGCGGGGATACCCGTGAGAAATTGGCATCCAAGCGTAAATATCAATCCTAAGATAAGCAAAGTGTTCCTTCGTTTCATGGCTTTTGCTCCATTGGTGATACAGGTTGATTTCGGACTGATTGCTTTTCCAACTCACAGCTGGAAAAATTGTATGTTCCCATAACCAGGGGGGATTTTGGAGTGCGCAAGTTTCATTTGCGCGTTATCCCGAAGTAGAACTTCGGGACCCCAGTGCATGCCCCAAAAGTTTGAGATGCTTGGAAAATTATACCTGATGAAGAATCGGTCAAATAAAGGTTGGCTCGTGTGCAGAAGAAGTGCAAATGCAATTTGAAAGAACTAACCATTTGACCTCTTCGAATCCAAAGGGGTCTCGATACTTGCCCCTGCGGCAAGTGCAGGTGTACGCAGCAAAAACACTGCTACTCGACCACCAGCGCAGGTTTCCACCGGCATGAAACGCACCCAAACCAAACGTTGCCGCATCCAGTACGTTTTGAGGACGTTTTGAGCACGTTTTGAAGACGGCACATCACTACAATCGTGATGATGTTCGATTCCCGCCGTCATTCCATCTTCCTGGTCCGTATCTGGAGAGAACCCAGCCGCCTGGCCCCGCCCGGCGAGTGGCGTGGAACCCTGCGCCGCCTTAACGAGCCGCAGGAGAAATTCTTCAAGTCTGCCGAGGACCTTTGGCGGCACCTGGTCCAGTTGGAAGAAGCACAGGATGATTCTGGCGGCGAAACACAAGCGCCCGTGAAAGGCGAATAACCCAAAAGGAAACCCAACCATGAAACATAGACTTTTCACCTTGTTCGTTTTGTTCAGCCTCCTGCTCGCAGGCTGGCCGACACTGCCGGCCAGCGCCGCGCCGACCAGCCCACACGACGGGTTGAGCGCCGACGATTGGGCGCAAATCCAGGGCTTGCTGGCCGCAGAGCCAACCACAGCCTACCTCAAAGCCTCCAACACCGGGGCAGATGACCAGCTTGGCTATACGGTAGCCGTCTCGGGAGACACGGCCGTGGTCGGGGCGCCCTATGAAGACAGCAACGCCACCGGCGTGAACGGGAACGGGAACAACAACTCGGCAACCGATTCCGGCGCGGCCTACGTATTCATCCGCACAGACGGAACCTGGAGCCAGCAGGCCTACCTGAAGGCCTCCAACACCCAGGCTGAGGATGGTTTTGGCCAGTCTGTGTCCATCTCGGGGGATACCGTGGTGGTCGGGGCATTTAATGAAGACAGCAACGCCACCGGCGTAGGCGGGACCCAGAACGATAACTCTGCGGAAAATTCCGGCGCGGCCTACGTCTTCACTCGCAGCGGCGCGACCTGGAGTCAGCAGGCCTACCTGAAAGCCTCCAACACCGAACCTGGAGATATCTTTGGTTACTCGGTGGCTGTCTCAGGGGATATGGTGGTGGTCGGAGCGCCCGCTGAAGACAGCAGCGCCGCCACCGTGAATGGGGACCAAAACGATAATTTTGCTTCTTCTTCCGGTGCGGCCTACGTCTTTACCCGCAGCGGTGCGACCTGGAGCCAGCAGGCCTACCTGAAGGCCTCCAACACCGATCCTTCGGATGGCTTTGGCTGGTCGGTGGCCGCTTCGGGAGATACAGTGGTGGTCGGGGCGTTCTTTGAAGACAGCAACGCCACCGGCGTGAACGGGAACTGGACGAATAACGCTGCAGAATCTTCCGGAGCAGCCTACGTCTTCGCCCGCGCGGGCGGGGTCTGGAGCCAGCAGGCCTACCTGAAAGCCTCCAACACCGGGGCATCTGACTACTTTGGCTATGCAGTGGCTGTTTCGGGAAATACGGTGGTGGTCGGGGCGTACGGGGAAGACAGCAGCGCCACCGGCATGAATGGGAACGGGAATGACAACTCCATGTCCTCTTCCGGCGCGGCCTACGTCTTCACCCGCGTGGATCAAACCTGGAGCCATCAGGCCTACTTGAAGGCCTCCAACACCCAAACGAATGACCTCTTTGGCTACTCGGTAGCCGTCTCGGGGGATTCAGTGGTGGTCGGGGCGCCCGCTGAAGACAGCAGCGCCATTGGCATGAATGGGGATGAGGACGACAACGCCGCGCCCAATTCCGGCGCGGCCTACGTCTTCACCCGCGCGGGCGCGTTCTGGAGCCAGAAAACCTACTTGAAGGCCTCCAACACCGAAGCAAGCGACAACTTTGGCTACTCGGTGGCCGTCTCGGGAGATACGGTGGTGGTCGGGGCGAACCGGGAAGACAGCAATGCCATCGGCATGGGCGGGGACGGGGACAACAACGGCACGACCGATTCCGGCGCGGCCTACATATACACGTCGGACCCGGCGCTCCCCTCGCAGCAAGCCTACTTCAAGGCTTCCAACACTGGAGCAAGTGACCAGTTTGGCTTTACGGTGGCTGTCTCCGGGGATACGGCCGTAGTCGGGGCGCCCACTGAAGACAGCAGCGCCACCATGGTGGATGGGGATCAGGACGACAACTCCATGCTTGATTCCGGCGCGGCCTACGTCTTCATCCGCGCGAACGGAACCTGGAGCCAGCAAGCCTATCTGAAGCCATCCAACACCGGGGAAAATGACAACTTTGGATATGCGGTGGCCATCTCGGGGGATACAGTGGTGGTCGGAGCGTACAATGAAGACAGCGACGCCACCGGCGTGGGCGGGAATCAGGGCGATAACTCCGCATCCAACTCCGGCGCCGCCTACGTCTTCACCCGCAGCGGTGCGACCTGGAGTCAGCAGGCCTACCTGAAAGCCTCCAACACCGAGGCGGGTGACCATTTCGGCTGGTCGGTGTCCATCTCGGGAGATACGGTCGTGGTCGGGGCACGCTATGAAGACAGCAGCGCCACCGGCGTGAACGGGAATCAGACCGACAACACCATGTCTGATTCCGGCGCGGCCTACGTCTTCACCCGCGCAGGCGGAACCTGGAGCCAGCAGGCCTACCTGAAGGCCTCCAACACCGGGGCAAATGACCGTTTTGGCGCGTCAGTGGCCGTTTCAGAGGATACGGTCATAGTAGGGGCATATAATGAAGACAGCAGCGCCACCGGCGTAGGCGGGACACAGAACGATAACTCTGCAGAAAATTCCGGTGCGGCCTACGTCTTCACTCGCAGCGGTACGACCTGGGGTCAGCAGGCCTACCTGAAAGCCTCCAACACTGGGAACGGGGACAACTTTGGCTGGTCGGTGGCCGTCTCAGGGGATACAGCCGTGGTCGGGGCGTACCAGGAAGACAGCAGCGCCACCGGCGTGAACGGGGATCAGGGCGACAACTCTGTGACCAATTCCGGCGCCGCCTACGTTTTCACCCGCGCCGGCGTGGCCTGGAGTCCGCACGCCTACCTGAAAGCCTCCAACACTGGGAACGGGGACAACTTTGGCTACGCAGTGGCTGTCTCGGGAGATACAGCCGTGGTTGGGGCGTACGAGGAAAACAGCCGCGCTACCAGCGTAAATGGAAACGGGGCCGACAACTCTGCGGACAACTCCGGCGCAGCCTATCTCTTCACCCGCACAGGCGGAACCTGGGGCCAGCAGGCCTACCTGAAGGCCTCCAACACCGAAGCAAGTGACCTCTTTGGCAAGTCGGTGGCCGTCTCGGGGGATACGACCGTGGTTGGGGCAAACAGCGAAGACAGCAGCGCCACTGGGATAAACGGGAACCCATACAACAACGCTGCGGTCACTTCCGGCGCGGCCTACGTATATGCGCCGCCAAACAGCGCCCCCACCGATATTACCCTGAGCAAAACCAGCGTGCGGGAGCATCAGCCCATCGGCACACTGGTCGGCAACCTCTCCAGCATCGATTCCGATGCAGGCGACTCGCACACCTACTCCTTTACCTGTGACGCCCGCGGCGCAGACGACGCCTCCTTCCAGGTCAGCGGCTCGCAGTTACAAACGAATGCCGTCTTCGATTACGACACCAGGAACACCTACGCGATCTGTCTCCGCACCGACGATGGCAAGGGCGGGACCTTCGATAAACCTTTCACAATTACCGTCACCGACGCCACTCCTCCCGCCGTCGTCTCCAGCACCCGCGCCAACCCGAATGCCACCAGCGCCGCCAGCGTGGATTTCACCGTCACCTTCTCCGAGACCGTCGCCACAGTGGACCGCAACGACTTCACCCTCAGCATCGGCGGAAGTGTAACCGGCGCCAGTGTTACCAGTGTGACCCAACTCAGCGGCAGCACCTATCGCGTGACCGTGAACACCGGCGCAGGCACAGGCACGCTGCGCCTGGATATTCCCGCGGGCATTAGCATCGTGGACACAGACAATAACCCGCTCTCGGGCCTGCCCTACACGAGCGGCGATTACTACGCCGTGCGCCCACAAACCTTCAACGATGTGCCCATGACCTACTGGGCCTGGAACTTCATCGAACGCCTGTATCTGGCTGGCATCACCGGCGGCTGCGGCAGCACCAACTACTGTCCCAACACCAATGTCACCCGCGCACAGATGGCGGTCTTCCTGCTCAAGGGTAAGTACGGTCAAACATACAACCCGCCCGCTGCCACAGGCGCCGTCTTTGGCGATGTCCCGGCCGGGCACTGGGCCGCGCCGTGGATCGAGCAGCTCTACGATGAAGGCATCACCGGTGGCTGCGGCAACGGCAATTACTGCCCCGAGACCCAGGTCTCCCGCGACCAAATGGCCGTCTTCCTCCTGCGCGCCAAGTATGGCCGCGCATACAACCCGCCGCCTGCAACTGGCGTCTTTGCTGACGTGCCCACCAATCACTGGGCCGCAGCGTGGATCGAGCAGCTCGCAGCCGAAGGCATCACCGGCGGTTGCGGCAACGGTAACTACTGCCCCACCACCATTGTCAACCGCGGGCAAATGGCGGTCTTCCTGGTGGCAGCTTTTAACCTGCCCTAACCCCTTTCAACCGCAGAACGCCGCCCTGCAGCGGCGTTCTGCGGCAAAAAACATCATGAGAAACTTCTGGCTGAACCGACTCGAAGATGAAAGTGGTGTTTCAGGCACTGGTATGGTTGCCGAAGGCACCCAGTTTGAAAATGGAAAATGTGTTCTGGCCTGGATCACAACCCAATTTCAAAGCATAGGAATTTACAACAGCATAGAAGAAGTGGAACGCATCCATGGGCATAACGGAAAAACCCTGGTGGTGTGGGCTGCTCCCACGCAACCTGCAGCGGAATTATCTCACTCCGACCCACAAAAATTCGACCACTCTCAAATCGTGCGAAACCCCGCTAAAGGTCACCCATGGCCCAATGAAAAACTATTCAGGGCTTACGCAAAATGGGCGCAAAACCACAAAATATTGCGTTTGATAACCATCTAAAACGGCATATCTGGTAGTTTTGTGTAAGTCCTATCAATAAAAAAGGAGAAACAAAAATGAAACGTATTCTCTGCGCGATAATTTTGGTGCTTATGTTAACCAGTTGCAAACCAATATCACCACAAGACAACACCTTTGCAGGGACATGGACAACCAACCTGGGCAAAGTGGAATTTCAACAAACAGGCAATAACATTACTGGTTCCATCGAAGGTTACGGCGGCTGGCATAAATATCCAATCGAAGGAACGGTCACTGCAAACAATGAAGCGACCTTTCATACGACATGGTTAGGCGATTTCACCCTCACTCTTGCAGCGGATACTTTTAGTTCTAAATCCGACGAGATCGTTCTTTGTGGCATTCGCTCCGATATATCGGAAGTACTTCCCACGGGATGCGGTTTCAGCGGCAAATGGAATTTGCCTTCCAATTCCACTTTTCCCAATGGAAGTTACATGATATTGACACAAGTTGGTGTGAATGTTGCAGGCGATTTGTATGATGGCGATGACAAGGTTTACGATTCAATCACTGGAAAAGTAGAGTGGGGCAAAGGCCGTCACATGGAAGGCACATCAAAGCAACACGGGAGTTTAACATTCTCAATCAATGAAAATGAAACCGGTTTTGCCATTGATTATGGCAAGCCCAAGGTCGAACAACAACTGTGCGCTATTCGCGATGGACATACAAGCGCTACCATCATACATATTTATAAGTTCATTTGCCAGTTGTAATCATGGATCGATTTTGAACTGGTTTACAAGGAGTTTCCACGATACAAGAATTGGAAAGCCTGCCAAATCGCACAATATACCACCTGCTGGAAGGTAGCATCGTGAAACATCATTTCATCCATTTATGCCAAAAAGCCTTAAGTTAGTGGAAAGTATGGAAATACCAAATTCCGATCATTCAAAAGGAGAACCCCATGAAGACCCGAAAATTGTTGCTCATCGTACTCGTCGCCGCGCTGGCCCTGCTGCTCTCGGCCTGCCAGATCAACTTCATCACCGAGATTAATGATAATGGCTCGGGCAAGTACATACAGGAGATCGGTTTTCAAGGCGATGAAGCCTCGATGGCCGGGTTGGAGACCGCAGGCGAAAACTTCTGCGCCGACCAGAACCAGGAGACCCCGCCCGGCACCAGCATCCGCCAGGAGACCCGCAATGAAACCGAAACCTGGTGCATCTACGAAACACCCTTCGGCTCGCTGGATGAATTGAAAACTCTCTACGGCGGCGGCGCCGACACGGTCGTCAACGACATCTCGATGGTGAATGGAAAATTGACCTACGACATCACCCTCAACCTGGCCGGTGACAGCAACGCCCCGGCCGGCGCAGAGATGTTGTGGATCGTGACCCTGCCCGGCAGAGTCGTCGAGCACAACTCCACGTCGCAGGAAGGCAATACCCTGACCTGGCAGTTGATGACCGGGCAGCCCAACAACATCCGCGCGGTGAGCGAGAACGGCCAGTCCAGCGACGATATGCTTTTGTATGTGCTGGGCGGTGGCGCTTTCCTCGGATTCTGCTGCGTCGGCCTGCTGGTCGTCGGCGGCGGAATCTTCTTCCTCGCGCGCCGCAACAAAAAGGCCGCCCCGTCGGCTGCCTCCATGGGCGACTAATCCCAACTGTCCTTGAGCGACGATATGCTTTCGTATGTGCTTGGCGGTGGCGCTTTCCTCGGATTCTGCTGCGTCGGCTTGCTGGTCGTCGGCGGCGGAGTCTTCTTCCTCGCGCGCCGCAACAAAAAGGCCGCCCCGTCGGCTGCCCCCATGGCCAATTAACCCCATCCATCTGTCAGGCGATCCGACTATGAAATTTCCTGGTTCTAACGGAATTTGTGGTTTGCGCGGAAACCATCCGCGAATATTTCACGAATGCTCGAATTTGGGCCAAGAGTTGTTCACCCTGAGCTTGTCGAAGTGTTCGCGGAAGGTCTTATTCGTGGACGGTTTGGGTGAGAAGGTCGCCCAACCACAAATTCCGGCAGAATCAGCAATTTTTTAGGAGATGAGCCGAGATGATCATCTATGGCTATCGCCACAAGGAAATCGAGCAAAATACCGGCGTCTTCCAATGTCCTTCCTGCGGGGAACAGAGAGCCTACAAGCGCATGAAAATTGCGCGCTACTTTACCCTGTTCTTCATCCCCCTGTTTCCATTGGGAACGAAGGGCGAGTTCGTCGAATGCCAGGTCTGCCGCAGGAAATATCAGCCGGACATCCTTTCGGTGGTCGGTTCATTTCCCGGAACGCCTGCCGGCCAGCCTAGTTATTTCCCGCCAACAGAAGAGGAAACCGCGCCACGGAATAGCTCCTGCCTGGGCACAGGGCTGTTGGCAGTGGGAATCCTGGCAATGCTCCTTGCCTGCGGTCTTGCTTTACTGTTCACCATCGTCCAGGCGATTAATCCCGGGAATTGGCAGGGATTTTTGGGCGTCATGGTTCTCTGTCCTATGCCGCTGGTCGCTGCAGGTTCGGTCATGTCGCTGGTTGGGTATGGATTGCGCCGTAAGGTGTAAATCTCCCCCTCCACAAGCCGTTCTGGCGGGGCCAGCGCCTGGTGAAACCTGCCGGGCCTGGCGTTTTAGCCGTGCGACGGCATTCTGCGGCATAAAAACGTCATGAGAAGCTTCTGGCTGGACCGTTGAAAATGAAAGCCGAAATTTACAACAGCGTTCATTTGTCAAAGAAAGGAAACCAAACCATGAACCTGTCGTTTATTCTCCGTCTGGCGCTACTTTTCCTTTTCCTGACGTGTTTGAAATTGGACGACGCGCCCTCAGCATATGCAGCGAACCGCCTGCCAGAAGTTGTCCTCGCATCGGGAACTGCCTACTACGTCCGCGCCGACGGCGGCAACGCGCAGCAATGCACCGGGTTGGTCGATGCACCCTACCCCGGCAGCGGGACAAACCAGCCCTGCGCCTGGGACCATCCCTTTCGCGCCCTGCCTCCGGGGGAAGCGCCCCGCATCGCGGGCGGCGACACGCTCATCATCGGCGCGGGGGAGTACCGCATGGGCGACCGCGCCCCGGGCGCGGATCACTGCTACGCGGCCGGTTCCTTCGATTGCATCATGCCCCCCATTCCCAGCGGACCGGACGCGGCGCACCCCACGCGCATCCTCGGCGCGGGCTGGGACAGCGGCTGCTCGAACCCGCCCCAGTTGTGGGGGGCGGAGCGCCCGTGGTTCATCGTCAACCTGACCGACTCCAGCAACGTCGAACTGGCCTGCCTGGAGATCACCGACCATTCCTCGTGCGTGGAAAACCACGCCGCCGACGAACTGAGGTGCATGCGGGATAGCGCCCCCTTTGGCGATTGGGCCTCCTACGGACTCTATGCCGAAGACTCGACGAACGTCTCCCTGCGCGACCTGAACATCCACGGGCTGGCCTCGGGCGGGGTCCATGCCGGGCGGCTCACCGACTGGACAGTGGAACGGGTGCGCATCGTGGGAAACGGCTTCGTCGGCTGGGACGGCGACCTGTGGGGCGCGGAAGGCGACTCCAACTCCGGCAACCTCCTCTTCCGCCATCTGACAGTGGAGTGGAACGGCTGCGGTGAAACGTACCCCGGCGGGAACCCCAGCGGCTGTTGGGCACAAAGCGCGGGCGGCTACGGCGACGGGTTCGCCACCGGCGCCAGCGGCGGCCATTGGGTCGTGGAGGATTCGTTCATCCGCTGGAACACCTCCGACGGGCTGGACTTCCTGTACATTTCAGAACCTGGCTCATCCATCGAGATCCGCCGCACCGTCGCGGAGGGCAACGCCGGGAACCAGGTCAAGGTCAACCGCGGACCGTTCCTCATCGAAAACTCGGTCATCGTCGGCAACTGCGGATTCTTCGACGGCCAACCCTTCACCTACAACGTGGACAACTGCCGCGCCGCGGGCGTCGCGCTGGCCATCGGGCTGACGCGCGGCGACCAGGCGGTGGTCGTCAACAACACCCTCACCAGTGAGGGCGACTGCCTCGTCACCGCCGAATGTTCCGGCGGCGGTTGCGACGGCTCCGAACGCGTCCTCCTGCGCAATAATATTTTCCAGGGCCAGGTGGACTTCCTGCAGCCCTTCGAGAACACCTGCCTCGTCTATCAGGAGACCTTTCCCGCCAATCCGTTCGATGTGGATGATTCGATCATCAATCAAGTAAAACACAACCTCTGCCCGGGCGCGCACGACCTGTGCGGGATTCCTCCCGGCCTGGCGGATGCCTCCATTGACGCGTTCAACCCGGAACTTCTCGCGGGCTCACCGGCCATCGACATCATCGACGCCGGCGACGACGACGCCTACTGCCCATCCACCGACCTGCTCGGGGCGCCCCGTCCCCAGGGTGCGGGTTGCGATATCGGCGCCTACGAGTTCACGCAAGCAGACCCCTTCGTGGCCTACATCCGCCGCGCCGACCCCGACCCGACAGCCTCTGCGACCGTGGACTTCACCGTAACCTTCACCGAGCCCGTGACCGGCGTGACCCTCGACAACTTCACCCTCACAACGACGGGCGTTTCGGACGCGACCGTGAGCGGGCTGGCCGGTTCGGGCGCGTCCTACACCCTGACCGTTAACACCGGTTCCGGAGACGGCACCATCCGCCTCGACCTGCTCGATAACGACACCATCCTCGACGCGGACCTGAATCCCCTCGGCGGCGCGGGCAACGGCGTCTTCACCAGAGGGAAGATATACGAGATCCTCAAAAGCAACGTCGCGCCCACCAACATCACCCTCTCCAATCACCGCGTGACCGAAAACCAGCCCGGCGGCGCGCTCGTGGGACTCCTCACGACCGCCGACCGCAACCCAGGCGAGACTTTTACCTACACCTTCTGCGGCGGGACGGATGACGCTTCATTCCAGTTCAGCGGCGCTCAACTGCAATCCAACACGATCTTCGATTACGAAACGAAATCGGGTTACTCCGTCTGCATCCGCGCCACCGATAGCCGCGGACTCCACATCGACGAGACCTTCGCCATCGCAGTCACAAATGCCAACGATTTGCCCGGCGACATCACACTCTCGAACAACGCCATCACCGAAAACCGGCCCATAGGCTCGCGCATCGGCGCGCTCACCACCACCGACCCCGACGCAGGCGACACGCACACCTACTCTTTCTGCGGCGGAGCGGACGACGCCTCCTTCGCACTCGCTGGGGATGCCCTCAACACCATGGCAGTCTTCGACTACGAGATGCAGGCTTCCTACAACACCTGCATCCGCACGAGCGACGGCAACGGCGGGACATTTGAAAAACCTTTCACGATCACAGTCACCGATGCCCCTCCTCCCACCGTCGTCTCCATCACCCGCGCCAACCCGAATGCCACCAGCGCTGCCAGCGTGAACTTCACTGTAACATTCTCCGATACTGTCACCGCAGTGGATCGCAACGACTTCACCCTCAGCATCGGCGGAAGCATAACCGGTGCCAGTGTCGCCAGCGTGACCCCAATCAACGGCAGCACCTATCGCGTGACCGTGAACACCGGCGCGGGCACTGGCACACTGCGCCTGGATATTCCCGCGGGCATTAGCATCGTGGACACAGATAATAAGCCGCTCTCGGGCCTGCCCTACACGAGCGGCGATTTCTACGTCGTGCGCCCACAAACCTTCAACGATGTGCCCATGGCCTACTGGGCCTGGAACTTCATCGAACGCCTGTACCTGGCTGGCATCACCGGTGGATGTTCCACTTCCCCGCTGATGTACTGCCCGGAGGCCAATGTCACCCGCGCGCAGATGGCCATCTTCCTGCTGCGCAGCAAATACGGCGCGGAATACACCCCGCCGCCCGCCACGGGAGCGATCTTCGGCGACATCCCCGCCGGGCACTGGGCCGCAGCCTGGATCGAGCAACTGGCCGCCGAAGGCATCACTGGCGGCTGCAGCGGCGGCAATTATTGTCCCGACACCCCCATCACCCGCGACCAGATGGCCGTTTTCCTGCTGCGCGCCATTCACGGCAACGCCTATAATCCGCCCGCAGCGAACGGCGACTTCGCGGACGTGCCCGTCGATTATTGGGCCGCAACCTGGATCGAACAACTGGCCGCCGAAGGCATCACCGGCGGCTGCGGCAACGGCAACTACTGCCCCACCCTCGTCGTTACTCGCGCGCAAATGGCAGTCTTTCTCTCCGCCGCCTTTGGCGCGCCGTAAAAATAATCCGTTCACGTTCAGCGCCGGCCTTGCGGCCGGCGCTGCTTATTTCAATTGTTCGAAGACGGGCTAGGGTGTATGACCGGGTGCGGTATACCTTGCCGGTTCTTTCTCACTCAAAAAGGACCGCCTGCGTGGCAATATTTGGCAAACCGATGGGCAGACTCGCGGGAAATCCAATGTCCCAATTGCGCTACGGCAACCCGAAGGCCTTTACCAAAAAGACAGCCATCTGGGCACGGGTGACAGCCGCGTCGGGACAATAATTACCGCCTCCGCAACCGCCAGTGATTCCCTCCACTGCCAGTTGTTCGATCCAGGGTGCTGCCCAATAATCCGCAGGGACATCCGCGAACAAACCAACAGCCGGCGGCGGAGCATAACTGGAACCATATTTGGTGCGCAGCAGGAAGACAGCCATTTGAGCGCGGGTGACCACAGTTTTGGGACAGTATCTGCCGCCCCCGCAGCCGCTTGTGATTCCTTCGTTCGCCAGTTCCTCGATCCAGGGAGCGGCCCAATGCGTGGATGGCACATCGCTGAACATGCTGCCCGTGGCCGGGGACGGCGAGTAGAGCGGGCCAAACCACCCGCGCAGGAGGAAGATCGCCATCTGGTCGCGGGTCACGAGGCCATCGGGACAGAAGAGCATGGGATCGCCGCCGCATCCGCCCGTCACGCCGGCACGGTACAGGCTCTCGATCCAGGGCCAGGCCCAATGGGTGGAAGGGACATCCGCGAATGTGACATGGGGCGTCAGGTCGGCGCCCAGGCGGGCAATGTAGGTTGTGTTGGTTGCGCTGACGTTGCTGCGGAACAGCACCTGGCCGTTATACTGGAGGTGAAATTCACGGATGGGTTCCAAAGTACCGAATGAAACCGCTCCACCACTGCCGAAGGAAGTCTCCAATCCGCCATCCTCCTGATAACGCCAGATACTGCGGGAACTGCCCACCAAAAAGCTGTCATCCAAAAGGGTGAGCATATCGTTGATGGCTTCGGGAACAATGATCTTTCCCAAAGAGCCAAAGCTGTCATCGGGTTCGCCGTTTGCCTTTAGAGCGAACACCATGAACTGGGATGCGCCGCCAACGGTTTCATCCCCACCCACCAAAATGCGGCCGCTGCCTTGAAGGATCATGGCGGAGGCATGTTCATATTCGGATGGGGCATCATACAGGTAGGCCCCATCCCCGCTGAACGTGATATCGTTCGCGCCCCAAGGCGTCAGGCGGATGACTACAATGTATACCGGCAGGCTGAATGGAGTACGCCAGTTCGAAACGGTTCCCGCCAGGAGGATGGCCCCATCGGGCTGCAAGACCAGGTCTTTCACTTCCAGGGACAAGCCGACTGCCAGCATGGGAAAAGACACCCACACGACGCCAGAATCCCCAAAGGTCGGGTCCAGGCTGCCCCCTGCCTCGAAGCGAGCCAGGATCGCGCTGCCGCCCATCGAATCACCGACATAAACCGTTTTCGCGCGCACCAAAACCAACCCATCTGCCTGGACAAAGAGATCCTCCAGATAGAAGAAAAGGCCCACAGGAATCGAGAGCGACTGGCAGGTCGGGAAACCGCCATTGAAAGCAGGATCAGGCTGCCCGTTGGAAAGAAAACGCATGAGGAGCACGGATGTCTCGTCGCAAATATCCGCTACGAAGATTCGTCCGTCTGGAGAATAGGCCACTTGTGCGGCGGAGGAGAAGGCCATCTCCACCACACCGGTGATGCCGAAGGTTGTATCCGTGCTTCCATCGAGAAGCAGGCGCGTAAGATGCCCGTTATTCATCACCAACAGGCGGCCATCCGCCTGAATGGCGGAATTCACGCTTGCATGACCGATGGTCACATATCCTTCGGGCGTGCCATAGGACGGGTCAAGGTAGGGCAGGGCCAGGGCCGCAGACACATTGGATAGAAGCAATGCGGCGGCCATTCCCAGAACCAAACAGAACTTGACGATGTCTTGAAGGGTGTGTTTCATGGAAAACCTCTTTCTAGATGTGATTCTTGCTCCAGCCCGGCCAACCATTGGGAAAGGCAAAGATCAATGGAGCATCCAGAAAACATTGTATGGAAATATCGTCCTCAAAACGTCCCTGGAAATCCAGCCTCATCACCCTCCCTCCCTTGTATAACGCCTGATCAACGGCAAACATGCCCGGGGCCAATTCGGAGACAGGACTTATTTCTCCTACCCGGCCTGGCCTTGTGATGTACAATCATTCACAAATTCATTTCAGGGTCAATTTTGATCGAAGCAATGCCGACCGAAGCCATGATTTTACGGATATTCCTGTTGGGCGGGTTTCGCCTCGAATATGAAGGGCGGACAATCGATATTCCACGGCGCGAAAGCCTGTTGCGGCTCTTCACGCGCCTGCTTTTGGAAAGTGACCACCCCCTCCCGCGCAAAATGCTGGCCTACACCTTGTGGCCCGACATGCCCGAAGCGGAAGCGCTCACCAACCTTCGCCGCCACCTGTACCTGATCCGCCAACTGCTGCCCCCTGCCCACCAGGAACAGCTCGTCATCTCGCCGCGCAGCGTCACGTGGAAAAGCAGTCCATTGTGCTGGCTGGATGTGGCGGATTTCGAACGCGCAAAAGGGGATCTATCGGCCCTGGAGGCGGCAGCCAGCCTCTATCGCGGCGACCTGACCAGCGGCGTGGATATCGACGAGGCCATCCTGGCGCGGCGCGAGGAACTGCGCAACCGTCATTTCGACCTGCTGAAGGACCTGGCCCGCCGTGGGCTGGAAAGCGGCGAACACGAATACGGCCTGGGCTG
>JBMOMS010000093.1:0-2376 GCA_049324895.1 Chloroflexota bacterium | reverse complement strand
GGCGCTTTCCTGGCTTTGTCCAACCACCCGGGCATGACCGATACGCTTGCGCTCTTCATCGCGCTCAATCGTCCCGACCTCAAGATCATCGCGCTCGACCGTCCCTTCCTGAACGCCCTGCCCGAGATGAGCAAACAGCTCTTCTACGTGCGCGACGACCCCGCCGCGCGCATGGGACTCGTCCGCCAGGTGAGCGCACATCTCAAGAATGGCGGCGCGGCGCTGACCTTCCCTGCAGGTCACATCGAACCCGACCCCGACATATACCCGGGCGCGCTCGAATCGTTGAAGGATTGGACGGACAGCGTGGGTGTCTTCATCCGCATGGCGCCCGAGACGGCGGTCGTGCCCGTGCTGGTGCGGAGCGTGGTCATGCGGTCAGCCGCGCGGCATTGGCTGTTGGGGATCAAGCAGACAAAGGATGAGAAGGAAAAACTGGCCGCCGCCTTGCAGTTGCTGGCGCACGTCGCCTTCGGTCAGACCGACGTTCACGTGCGGGTGCAGATCGGGCGTCCCGTCACGGCCAGGGCGCTGGGCACGACCGATACCCAGGCCATCCACCAGGCGGTGCTGGCCGAGATGAAACACCTGATCGAGAATCCGCCCGAGGGAGAGGGCCGCCCCGTGCTCAGGCAAGGTACAATAGGCGCGTGAAACGCCAAACCCTAACTTTTACCGCGCCGCGCCAGGTGGAACTGCGCGAGGAGCCACTGCCGCCGCTGGGCGCGGAGGATGTCCTCGTGGAAACGCTGTGCTCCGCCATCAGCGCGGGCAGCGAACTGCTCGTCTATCGCGGACAGTTTCCGAAAGAACTGGCGGATTCCAACGACGCGCTTAGCAGCGACCTGAAATATCCGCTGGCCTATGGGTATGCCTGCGTGGGCATCGTCAGGGAGACGGGCAGGCGGGCCGACCCGTCCCTGCGCGACAAACGGGTCTTCGCCTTCCAACCGCACACTTCCCACTTCATCCTTCATCCTTCATCTTTAATTTTTCTCCCCGAAGGCCTGGCCCCTGAAGCCGCCTGCTTCCTGCCCAACATGGAGACGGCCGTCAACCTGGTGCAGGACGCCGCTCCGATTCTGGGCGAACGCGCCCTCGTGCTCGGGCAGGGAGTCATCGGCCTGCTGGCCGCTTCTTTATTAAGTGAATTTCCGCTGGACAAATTGGCGGTGGCTGACCATCTCGAATTACGCAGGAAGGCCTTGAGCGTTAAACGTTCAACGTTGAACGTTAAACGTTTTGATTCAAGCCTCCCCGACTTCCGCGCCCAGGTCAAAACCTTCCTGCCCGACGGCGCCGACCTGACCCTCGAAGTCAGCGGTTCCCCCTCCGCTTTGAACGACGCGATTGGATTGACCGCCTTCAGCGGCCGCATCGTGATCGGCTCGTGGTACGGCGAGAAGCGCGCCGCGCTGGATTTGGGCGGAGCCTTCCACCGCTCGCGCCTCAAGTTGATCTCGTCCCAGGTCAGCACCATCGCCCCCGAGTTGAGCGCCCGCTGGGACAAGTCCCGCCGCTTCGGCGTGGCCTGGGATGCCATCCAACGCATCCACCCCCGACAGTGGATCACGCAGCGCTTCCCGCTCGACCAAGCCGCCGAGGCCTACCGCCTGCTGGATGAGCGTCCTCAGGAGGCGATCCAGGCGATTTTCACCATGTCATCCTGATCTGCGCCAGCGGCGAAGATAGCCGCTTCATCATGCGCCCCTCCGCCCGTAACCCGTAACCCGTAACCTGTAACCCGCATCCCCTTCCACTGGAGTCACCCATGTATACCCTCGCCGTTCGCCGTGAATTCATCGCCCGTCACTTTTTGATCGGAGGCGATTGGGGCCCCGAGAATTTCCCCAACTCGCATCATTACATCCTGGAATTGCAGCTCGAAGGCCGCGAACTCGATCAGCACGGATACCTGGTCGACATCGTGGACGTGGAGAAGCACCTCGACGAGATCGTCGGCTATTACAAAGAGTCGATGCTGAACGACAAGCCCGAATTCGCAGGCCTCAACCCGTCCATCGAGCATTTTTCGCGCATCCTGGCCAGCTCCCTGAGCGACCGCATCCAGGCCGCGAACATCTCCGCGCTCAAGGTGGTGTTGTGGGAACACGAGAACGCGTGGGCGGCGTTTACAGTCGAACGTCAAAAGTCAAAAGTCTGACCGACCTTTGACCTTCGACTTTCGACCTCTGATCCATGAACATCGGCTTCGTCATCTACGGCTCGCTTGACACGCTCAGCGGCGGGTATCTCTACGACCGCAAATTGGTGGAATACCTGCGCGCCCAGGGCGACGCCGTGGAAATCATCAGCCTGCCCTGGCGAAATTACGCCGCACACTTGACGGATAATTTATCCTTTCGCCTGCCCACC
>JBMOMS010000092.1:0-2395 GCA_049324895.1 Chloroflexota bacterium | reverse complement strand
CGTAGTCGAAGGGGAATTCGTGTGTGTATCCGACTTCCTGGCTGACGATGAAGCCGACGTTCAGCCGGAGCGGTTTTCGGGGGTTGGTCATGGCGGGAATCCGCCTTGCGAGGGTGTGCCGATTGTAGCACGCGCAAATGGCAGCGTCAAGGATTTTGCGTGTAATCAACCCCTCTTATCTCCACTTCGACCCTCCATGGCAGGGGAGAGAAGGAGAGTGAAGCGGCGGGAGGATTGACAGGAGTCAAACCCTCCGATCCACCACGTACCTTGCCAGCCCCTCCAGCGCCTCGCGTTCCACAGAGACCTCAAACGGGGTCAGCATTTCAAGGGCGCGCTCGATGGCCTGCGCGGCTTCCTCAGTGGCCTGCTGGATGGCCCGACTGGCGCGGATGGATTCGACCAGCCGTTCCATGCGTTCCTGGTTCCCCCAGCCGCCTTCCTTGAGCAGGCGCACATCGTCGTCTTCAGGATGGGATTCGGCGTAGTAGATCGCGGGCAGGGTGACCAGTCCCTGCAGGAGGTCCGAGCCGACGGGCTTGCCGATGGCGGACTGCTCGCCGGTGAAGTCGAGCACATCGTCCATGATCTGGAAGGCCATGCCGAGTTCGTAACCGAAGCGGCGCATGGACTCGACCACGGCCTCGTCCACGGGGCTGACCATGGCCGCGGCCCGCGCGGCCATTTCGAACAGGGAGGCGGTCTTGGCGTAGATGCGCTGGGTGTAATTCTCGCGGCTGATCAATCCGCGGCTGGTGAACATCTGGGTCAATTCGCCGTTGACGATGGTGGCAAGCGTTTCTGCAAACAGGCGCATGAGGGGCAGGTGGTCGGTCTCCGCGGCCAGTTTGGCGGCGCGAGCGAAGAGGAAGTCGCCGGTCAACACGGTGGCCGCGGCGGACCAGCGCGCGTTCAAGGTGGGCATGCCGCGCCTCAGTAACGCGCCGTCAATCAGGTCGTCATGGACCAACGTTGCGGTATGCAACAGTTCCACGGCCGCGCCGAGGGTGACGAGTTTATCCTGCGGCGCACCAAGCATATTGCCCACCAGCAGTCCCACCGTGGGGCGGACGCGTTTGCCGCCCGCCTTCAGCAGGTGTTCCAGCGCGGCGCGCAGGTCGGGGTGGCTTTCGTCCGCCTGTGCGCGCATTCGCTCTTCGACGAGTTTGATTTGTTCCTGAACGGGTGAAAGAAAGGTGACCGTGCTCAAATCAGTCTCCCCATGCGAAGAGGCGCGCCGCATTTTCTGTGGTCGTGGCGGCGACCTCCGCAGGGCTTTTGGAATGGATTTCTGCAATTTTATCAGCAATATGGCCTACAAAGGCAGGTTCGTTGCGCTGACCCCGATGGGGGACGGGGGCGAGGAACGGCGCGTCTGTTTCGATCAACAGCCGCCCCAACGGCAGCTGGCGGACGATCTGCCGCTTCTGTTCGGCATTCTTGTACGTGACGGGGCCCGTCACGCCGATATAAAAATTCATGGCGATGGCTTTCTGCGCGGTTTCGAGACTGCCGTTGAATGAATGTAGCACGCCGGGCCTCTCTGCGAGTGGATGATTCTGCGCGGTCAGGTCGGCGTGCCAGGCGGCGAGGATTTCCATCAAGTCTATGGAAGCCTGCCCGAACCACGCGTCGTTCTCTTCGCGCATGTGGATGACGACGGGCTTGTTCACCTCTTGTGCCAGATGGAGTTGCTGTTTGAGGATTTCGCGTTGATGTGATCTCTTCTCTACTTCCTTGACCCAGTAATAATCCAGTCCGATCTCGCCGATGGCGACGATCTTGCCCTCACCCTGTGTCCCTCTCCCGCCGGGAGAGGGGTAGGGGTGAGGGAGTGTCAATCCGCGCAGATTGTCGGCTGAGTCATTTTCCCATTTATCCAGTTCTGTTGGATGAAACCCGACCGCCGCGAACAGCATGGGGTGCGACTCGGCCAGTTCGACGGCGGCCAGGCTGGAGGTCCAATCGAGAGACGGGATGAGGATGCGCGTGAGGCCCGCGTCAACGGCGCGCTGGATCACCGCCTCGCGGTCGGAGTCGAACTTGTTGAAATCAAGATGACAATGAGTGTCGGTCAGCATGTCGGCAGGTTAAAAAGTTGGCAGGTTGGAGTTTCAAATATTCCAACCTGCCAGCAGGCAACCATTATTTTATTCCTGCAACCTTCAAGCCATCCTGCAAAATGGCCTGGACTTTGTCCTTGTGGCGGGTCTCGCAGTAGACGCGCATGATCGGTTCGGTGCCGCTGAAACGGATGAGCATCCAGCCGCCGTCTTCGAGGCGGAATTGGAAGCCGTCCACTGTGACCAGTTTGGTGACCTTCAAGCCGCCGAGGGCCGCGGGCTTGGCGTCGAGGATCATCTTCTCGCGCGCGGCGCGGTCGCCGCTGAAGGCC